>JADFNE010000010.1 GCA_022563535.1 Myxococcales bacterium | reverse complement strand
ACTTGACGCGGTGAGTCGCAATTGATCACGGCGTTCTCTTCCGAATGAAGGCAGCCGCAGTCGCCGGCCTCCTCGCGATCGCACTGGTTCGGAAGTCCCGTGGCGTTCCCGTTGTAACCGACGGCGAGCACCTTGCGATAATCCGTGCTGGTGATCACCGTGCCGACATTCAGGCGGGAACAGGTCGAGCGATTCGCCAGCGTGCGCGCCAGATTCAGGTAGATGTTTTCAAAACTCGGTCGACTGCTTGCTTCCATGGGCTCGAGATTGCTCCTTCGACACGGTCCGGTAGCTGGGGTTGTGCCGGCCGCAGCATCAGTCTCCCGGGGGGTCGGATAATCTACCGGAGCCTCGACGAGCGCGAAACGCCCAGGGGGCACGGGCGCTTTTTTCGCTCAATCATTTCTCGTTTTTTGCCGATAGACTGGGAATGCGAGGATTGTCAACAGTCCTGCTTGCGGGTCTGTGTCTCTCTGGAACCGGATGCTGGGTCTTGGAAGAGATCGACAAGGGCCAGGCGATTCTGGAGCACCACTCTTCCGCCCCCAAGAACAAAGCTGCCGAAGAAGCGGACGGCGCAAAAGCCGGTGGCGGATTCTCTCTGGCAGCGCTGAAGGAGAAGGGCGCTGACGCCTTCAAGGATATTTCCGGTCGCGTAGAAGAAGCCCTGAAAAAAGAACCCGACCCCGAAAACGTGGTCGTCCGCTGTTGGATCGAAGGCCGCATGGAGTACGCGCGGAAATTCGATTGTCAGAGCAAGGGCGGGCGAATCGCCCAGCGCTGAACATCCAGCCGGTTCTCGCATCTCTTTGTCTCCTCGCTGCATTCCTCTCGCGGTCCAGCCATGGGCTCCGCCAGATCAATTTTGCTATTGCCTGTGATCGCATCCCAAGGAGCAGGGGCGAGGAGCACGGGTGAGCGGATCCAAGCCAGAGAAACCCAGGACGACCTACCGCCGCGACTACGCCCCACCCGACTATTGGGTAGACAGCGTACAGCTGGAGTTTGATCTCGACGAACACTGCACCCGGGTCCGGGCGATCCTCGCGGTTCGGCGCAATGAGACGCTTTCGGGAGATCCGCCGACCTTCGTCCTGAATGGGGAAGAACTCGAGCTTGTCCGGGTTGCGCTCGACGGGCGCACCCTCGACGAGAGCGAGTTCGAGGCAGACGGCGACGAGTTGCGCATCCGCAGTGTCCCCGCACAGTTTACCCTCGAAACCGAAGTGACAATCGACCCCAAGGCCAACACTGCGTTGTCGGGTCTCTACTGCAGCGGGAATCTGTTCTGTACCCAATGTGAAGCGATGGGCTTTCGGCGGATCACCTACTTCCCCGATCGCCCGGACATCATGTCGCGCTACACGACGACCATCACGGCCCAGGACGCCGACTACCCGGTCTTGCTTTCCAACGGCAATCTGGTCGAAGACGAAACTCTCGCCGACGGTCGCCGGCGCGTGCGCTGGGAGGACCCGTTCCCCAAGCCTTGTTACTTGTTTGCTCTGGTCGCCGGGAAGCTCCTCTGTCACGGCGGCAGCTTCGTCACGCAGTCGGGGCGTGAGGTCAAACTCGAGATCTGGGTCGAACCCGAGAACATCGAACTCTGCCACCACGCCCTCGTCTCCCTGCGGAAAGCCATGAAGTGGGACGAGGAGAAATTTGGTCGCGAGTACGATCTCGACATCTACATGATCGTGGCGGTCAACGACTTCAACATGGGCGCGATGGAGAACAAGGGGCTCAACGTCTTCAATTCGAAGTACGTGCTCGCTCAGCCGGAAACCGCAACGGACGACGATTACGAGGGCATCGAAGCCGTGATTGGGCACGAGTACTTCCACAACTGGACCGGCAATCGAGTGACCTGTCGCGACTGGTTCCAGTTGACGCTGAAGGAGGGGCTGACGGTCTTTCGCGACCAGTGCTTCACCGCCGACATGACATCGGACGCAGTCAAGCGCATCGCCGACGTGAAGATCCTCCGGTCTGCGCAGTTCGCGGAAGATGCCGGCCCGATGAAACATCCCATTCGACCCGACTCGTATATTTCGATGGATAATTTCTACACGCCCACGGTCTACAACAAGGGCGCGGAAGTCATTCGCATGCTCAGCACCCTGCTCGGCGTCGACGGTTTTCGCCGGGGAATGGATCTCTATTTCGAGCGACATGACGGTTCGGCGGTGACTTGCGACGATTTCGTCGCTGCCCTCGCCGATGCCAACGACGAAGATCTCGAGTCGTTCAAGCACTGGTATCGGCAACCGGGTACCCCCGAAGTCCACGCCTCGGGGAGCTACGATGAAGCCACGGGCCGCTACACCCTGAGCCTTCGCCAGAGCAATCTGGCGAGTGGAAGCGGTGGTGAGACGGAAAACGACGAAGCGCCTCCGCTGCATATTCCGGTCGTCGTGGGTCTGCTCGGGGCCGACGGCGCCGATTTTCCCCTCGATCTCGCGTCCGGGACCGCGCGCCCGCGCGGGACCAGCTGCGTGCTCGAGCTGAGCGAAAGAGAGCAGGACTTCGTGTTTCGCGGGCTTACGCAAAGACCCGTGCCCTCGGTACTGCGCGACTTTTCTGCGCCCGTAAGGCTCCGGATGGACCGAACTCGCGAAGAACTCGCCTTCCTCATGGCGCACGACGGCGATGCGTTCTCGCGTTGGGATGCCGGGCAGGAACTTGCATCCCGGCTGCTTTTGGAGCTCGCCGAAGATTCCGCCGCGGGTCGTTCGCTCTCACTGCTTCCGTTGTTCAGCGAAGCCTTCGGCAAGATCCTCGCCGACGATCGACTCGACCATTCCCTGCGCGCCCTCGCGCTGATTCTGCCGGGTGAGAAAGTTCTGGGGCAAGAGACGAAAATCATCGACGTCGACGGACTCCATTGTGCACGCGAGTTTGTCATCTGTTCCCTGGCTTCCGATCATCGCGAATCTTTGGCAGATCTCTACGGTTCGCTTGCCAGTCCTCGGCCCTATCGAAACGACAGTGGTTCGATTGCGGATCGTCGAATCAAGAACACCTCGCTCGGCTATCTCGCCTGTCTCGAGTCAGACGAGATTACGTCCTGGATCTACGAACAGTTCACCAGCGCGAACAACATGACGGATACTCAATGGGCGCTGGGGTTGCTGGTGGATCTCGGCGGCGATGAGTGCGAGCAGGCGCTTGCGGCGTTCTACGAGCGTTGGCACAACGATCCCCTGGTGCTCGACAAATGGTTTTCGGCGCAAGCCATGTGCAAACGTCCCGAAGCGCTCGAGCAGGTCATGTCCCTGTCGCGACATCGCGACTTCAGCCTCAAGAACCCGAACCGATTGCGCTCCCTGATCGGCGTGTTCTGTGCGGCGAATCAGGTTCGTTTTCACGATGCCAGCGGCAAGGGATACCGCTTCCTGGCAGACGTGGTGCTCGAACTCGACGACATGAACCCGCAGATCGCGGCGCGGATGGTCTCTCAATTCAATCAGTGGAAGCGCTTCCCATCCGAACGCCGGGCGTTGATGAAGATCGAACTCGAGCGAATTGCCGGGCGCCCAGCGCTGTCCAAGGATGTTTTCGAGATTGTCGAACGCGCGCTCAGCGACTAGGCGCTCACTTCTTGCTTTGCGAGGGCGGCCCGTTGTGCTTCGAGGCTCGCTTCCGGGTCGTGGTCGATGAAGGAAGCCAGCGCAAGTGCTCGCTCGAGCGGAATCGCTGGGTAGACCTGATCGCGCAGGGCATGGATCAATTTGAGGGTCGCCAGGGCATCAAAGCTCTCGTTGAGGGATTGGCGCGTATTCCCCTTGTTTTGAAGAGCTTTTTGGGTTGTCTCGAGTGCACCGCAAGTATTCAGGAGTTGTTCGAGGCGCGCCGCGTCTACGTCGGTCTGTTGTGCGTGAAGCGCGAGAAACTGCGAGACCGGGGCGGTGGGTTGTTCGGCGATTGATGCGAGCGTTGCGAGCCAGACGCCGAGCCAGTCGAAGCTCCGGGGATCGTATGCGGAGAAGGGTTCGCCGCTTTGCGCTCGGGCGTGGCCCGCCAACACAGCGTGTCCCGTACCAAAGGGAACCCGCTCGGATTTGCGGCCACTGAGCAAGATGGGCTCTCCGGGGAGCGATCGAACTTCGCCAACCTTCGCGAGTTTCGCGAGCAGATGAAAATCTTCTGCGGCTTCACGTCGCGGAAATCCGCGAACCTGAGCGTAGGCATTCGCATGGATCGCCATCGTGCTGCCGATCGAATGAAACGCGTAGGGCGAGCCAGCACTTCGCAACCCCAAGACGTAGTACCGCAGGAAGATTTCGTACTCCAGGATCGCCATGTCGCCTGGGGAGTTCCCGCCTGCGGGGTGGCGAAAGTCATACAACAAGGCGGCTGGCGCAGCACCGTCCGAGTTTGCCTTCAGCTCCATCGTGTTGGCAGTGGGGCGGTCGAAGTAGTCTGCCGGTAGCGTCACGTCCGCGTCGGTGCAGTGTATCCAGGGGCTGTTGCATCCCCCCGCAGCCCAGAGTGCGATGGCAAAGTCGGCGCCGATCTTGCGCGCAAGTCCAACGCCCTGGCGCTCTGGAAAACGTTGACCCGCAGAGGTTCGATCGATCAAGACCATGTCAGATTCCGAGGCCACGAGTAGTTCAACATTGGCTCCGAGCGTCTGGCGCGGTCCAGCGCGCAGATGTTCGAGGATCTTGCGGTTCGCGTTGTTCGCTTCGGCGGGACACTCGTCGCGTTGGTTGACGACCAGGACGACCAACGGTTTGCCATCCCTGCAACGGGGGACACTGGCGAGCGCCTGCAACAGCAATTCGTGCTCACCATAGGCGGGGATCACCACCACCGCCGGATAGGGTGCGCCGAGGCCTGCCAGCGCCGTTGCGAAAGTAGCTTCGGGTTCAGCGTGACGTTCGAGATATTTGCGCGCGGCCTTTGTGAGCCTTGGCGATCCGGTGGGCATTGGCGGTTGAGTGTAGTGCCTCGCTACTGTGCGTCAGTGCAGCGCGGCGCGGATTTCGAGTCGGTCCACGATCGACGCTTCGGCGTCGAGCAAGGCGTCGAGACGCGGATCGATTCGCACTGCCGGGAAGTAGGTTTGCGCCAGGTCGATAAAGACGTCTTTGTGGCGAGCCTCAGAGTCTGTGATGCCCCGGTAGAACTTTGCCAGGGCGGGGTCTGAAAGCGCGTCGGCGATCAGCCCGAATCGCTCACAGCCACGGGCCTCTACGATTCCGGCCACCAGAAGCCGGTCTAGAAAATAGTCGTCGCTGCCGCTGCGGATCTGTCCGCGTAGCTCGCGCACGTAGACGTCCTTGCGATCTTTCGCCAAGCTGAGTCCGCGCGCGATCAGCTGGCGATACACCTGGTAGAAGTGTTCGAGTTCTTCCCTGGCCAGGTCCATCATGGCGGCGACCAGACGCTCCCGGTCGGGATAGTGGCTGATCAGCGAAAGGGCCACGGCAGAGGCCTTTCGCTCGGCGGCGGCGTGATCGAGTAGAAAGGCGTCGAAGTCCTCGAGCACTGCGTCGAGCCACCGTGGGGGAGTTGATACGCGCAATCGAATCATCTCGGTTCTGGGAAAGCCTCCTCAGCTCGATCATAGGGTACAACGTTCCGGTTGCTATCCAGGGTTCTTCGCGTCAACCTTTGAAACCACGGATGCTGTTTCGTGAACGGGACTATGGGATGAATGCGATGTGTACCTGTTTGAGACGAGAAGAGAGAGAATCTTGAAATTTCGAACTGCCGTCGATTGTTGTTGGGTCGCGTTATCGATCAGCTTGCTCGCGAGTAGCGACTCCGCGGCAGAGCGGGTCGACCCCAAACCTCCGACTTTGAGGTTCTCCGCAATTCCCGACCAAAACGAGACTCGCCTGCGAGAGAAATTTGGCCCGGTGGCGGCGTACCTCAGCCAATCTCTCGGGGTTCCGGTCGAGTACGTCCACGCGACCAAGTACTCGGATGCAGTCGATCTGTTCAAGAATGGGGACATTCAACTTGCCTGGTTTGGCGGGCTCACTGGAGTACAAGCTCGACACGCAGTAAAGGGAGCTCGTGCGATCGCGCAAGGTGCGGAAGATCCGGAGTTCTACACCTATTTCATTGCGCACAAGGATGCGGGCATCGAACGAAGCGAAGAATTTCCCGTCGCGATTGCCGGCAAGCGCTTTACCTTTGGTTCCATGGGATCGACTTCGGGTCGCCTGATGCCCGAATACTTCATTCGGGAGAATACTGGGGAGAGCCCGCGCGAATATTTATCGACCATCAGCTTCTCGGGGAGCCACGATCGCACCGCCGAGCTCGTTGAGTCGGGACAATTCGAAGTCGGCGTACTCAACTATCAGGTGTACGAGCGTCGGGTGGCAGAAGGCACGACCGATCCTTCCATCGTCAAGATCATCTGGAGTACGCCGCTCTATCCCGACTACAACTTCACGGCCCATCCCGATCTCGAATCGACGTACGGGGTTGGCTTCACCGACAAGCTTCAAAAGGCGTTGATCGAGATGAACGATCCGGATCTACTTTCGGCCTTTCCCCGTAGTGCCATGATTCGCGCCAGTAACTCCGACTTCGATGCCATTCACAAACTGGCGCTGGAGCTCGATTTCATACGCTAGTCCGGAGACGTGGTGGCGAACAGCGCGGAGTTCTTGCTAGAAGGCGTATCGGTGGAGTACGGGTCCGCTCTCGCGCTCGACGCTGTCGACCTGAAAGTGCAACCCGGCGAAGCCGTGGGTTTTGTCGGGCCCAGCGGTTCGGGCAAGACCACGCTGCTTCGACTGTTCAACGGCAGCGAACGTCCGAGCGAAGGTTGGGCTCACGTCGGGGACAAGCGGCTGATCGATTTCTCCCGGCGCGAACTCAAACAAATGCGCAGCCGCATCGGCTTCATCCATCAAGGGCTCGATCTCGTTCCCAATCTGCGAGTCTCCCAGAACGTCATTGCAGGCCGTCTGGGGCAGGTGGGTTTTGCGCGGTCGCTTTCACTGCTGCTATTTCCGTCGCGCCAGATTCTGGGTGAAGTGTTCGACATTCTCGAGCGGGTGGGGATCTCCGAAAAGCTCTTCGAGCGAACCGATCGGCTTTCGGGGGGGCAGCAGCAGCGCGTGGCCCTCGCCCGGGCGCTGTTTCAGCAACCGACGGCGCTGATCGCCGATGAACCCGTTTCGAGTGTCGACCCCGCTCGCGCGCGAGACACCGTCGAATTGCTGACTCGCATTTCGCGGGAAGAAGGACTGACGCTCTGCATGAGTCTCCACAACCTCGAACTGGCGCGAGAGTTCCTGCCCAGACTCGTCGGCCTTCGCAATGGAAAGGTGATCTTCGATTGCGCGAGCGAAGACATCGGCGACGAGCAGTTCGATGCGCTCTACTCCCTCGACAGCGGCGAGATGTGGCGCAATGGGTCTTGATGATCTCCCCCGGCCAAAGCCGGTCGGAATCCGCATCCGCATATTGATCGGTCTCATTTTGGCCGGTGCGATTGCAGTCTCCCTGTTGGATCTGCACCTGCAAGATCTGATGCCCTCTTCGGGTGGCCTCGCAACGGCGGGCAAGTTCTTCTCCCGCGCATTGTCGCCAGCGCTTCAATCGGAGGGCCGCTTCGTTCCCGCCGACGCACCGCCGCTGCTCTCCGTCGCATTGCGTGCGACCTGGACAACGCTCATTACCGGGGCCGCTGCAATGAGCCTTTCCCTGGTTCTCGGAGTCATCCTCGGGTTTGCCGCTTCGTCGGCGTGGTGGAGCAATCCGGGGATCGACGGCGGCAAAGGGACGCTGGGTTTCATGCAACGCTCGATTGCTCCAGCGGTGTGTGGGCTCAGCCGCTTGACGATCATCCTGATGCGCTCGGTCCACGAATTGATGTGGGCCGTATTGTTTCTCGCCGCGATCGGTCTCAATAGCCTCGCGGCTGTAATTGCCATCGCGATCCCCTACGGCGGCACCCTCGCCAAGATGTTTTCCGAACTCGTGGACGAGGCACCGCGGGACAGCGCGCACTCCTTGCGCGGGCTCGGTGCTTCGGGCTTTCAAACGTACTGCTTCGCCTTGCTTCCCCGGGCGCTACCGGATCTCATCGCCTACGCGTTCTACCGCTTCGAATGCGTGTTGCGTTCGTCCGCCGTCCTCGGATTCTTTGGCTTTCCAACCCTCGGGCTCTATATCCGCCAATCGTTCAGCGCCACCAACTATGGTGAGGTGTGGACCTTCCTCTATGCATTGCTGGCCTTGGTGATTCTCGCGGACACCTGGAGTGGAGCCGTTCGCAAGCGAGTCTTGGCATGAGTCGCGACGAAGTCGTAGAGGAGTTGTGGCAGAATCGGCCGCGCAGCAAGTTCGTTCGGGCGAGCTTGTGGGCGGTGTTCGGTTTGATGATTCTGTCGTGGGCCCTCGGAGAGTTTGATTGGGCCGATCTCTTTTCCCCGCGCCGACGCGCGAACCTGGCGCGCTTCTTGGTCGACGTCCGACCCTATCCGCTTCAGGGTGTGGATTGGGATTGGGGGATCGCGTGGTCCTGGGGGCGCGATCTCTTTGCTGCGCGGGGAGCCGAGGCCGCTCGCACGACCCTCGGGATTTCATTGCTGGCCATTCTGCTCGCCGGAGTCCTCAGTATCGGGCTCTCGCTGCCAGCGGCGCGAAACTTTGCATCGCCGGAGCCGTTCTTGCCCCTGGGGCGACCGCCGTCTCTGTGGCTTCGATTGGCGTGGAGTACGGTCTGTCATGCGACTCGATTCGTACTGATACTGCTGCGGGCGATTCCGGAGTATCTCGCCGCGTTCCTGCTGTTGGCGATTCTCGGGCCGACGCCATGGACGGCCATCATCGCGTTGACGATCCACAATGCGGGGATCCTCGGTCGACTTGGCGCCGAGAGTATCGAGAACATTCCAATCGAAGCCCCGCGCTCACTGCGAGCCCTCGGGGCCGGGCGCATGCGGATCGCGAGCTGGATTTTCTTTCCGGAATTGTTGCCGCGCTTGCTGTTGTATTTTTTCTACCGCTGGGAAACCTGTGTGCGCGAATCCACCGTGCTCGGATTGTTGGGAATCGTCTCACTCGGTTTCTGGATCGACGATGCACGAACCCGAGGGCAGATGGACGTGCTCGTCTATTTCGTGATTCTCGGAGTGATGATCGTGATCATCGGCGATATCGTCTCGAGCCTGGCCCGGGAGTTCTTGCGGCGAGCCAACTAGGAGCCTGACCCAAGACTCCGCAATCACTTGATCGAACTGAGTAGCCCGAGCAGCCTCGACTCCTCGAGGGCCGACGTGAAACTCTCGTGGATCTGGGGAATGTCGGTTTCAGAGAGCGCGAGTTTGCACCAGACCGGATCCAGTCGCGCCGGATTGCAAATCGACTCCAGCAATCCAAAGTCGAACGAGTTGGCGAGCCAATCCGCCACGTGGATCACCCGGACGAAGGTGCGAGAGGGAAGGGGAGCCGCCTCGGGATCGTCGTGATACTTTGCCCCCTGGCCTATTGCCTCGGCAATCCGCCAGGTTTCTACGATGTTGCCTCCGATCTCCGCATGTGTGACTCCGAAGCGCTTCTTCTCCATCACCTCGAGCGCCTCCTCTTTGGCAGCGCATTGGTCGATCAGTCGCGTGTATCGCTGTTTCAGGGCGGTCGCCATCGGGAGCACCCCGATATCGTGCAACAGACCGGCCGGAAAGTATTCTGTGATCGGAAACGCGGGCTCGGAACTCGCCACAGGAGAAGCTCCTGCGACGATCTCCGCGAGCAGTCCGGTTGCAATGCAATGCTGCCAGTAGCGGACGTAGTTAAAATTGCATTTGGCTTTCTTGAAACCGTCGATCACACCGATGGTGATCACGATGCGCCGAACTTCGTCGAAACCCACCCGCGCAATCGCATCGCTGGCCGAAACGACGCGATCCGTGCTCGGATTGAAGAGGACACTGTTTGCGACCTTGAGAACCCGGGCTGTCATCGCGGGATCTTCGGCAATGACAGCCGCGACATCCAGCGCACCGTTGCGGTTCACGTCGAGGTGCGTGAGAGCGAGGTGTACGACCTGAGGGAGCGTAGGGAGATTGCGGGTCCGTGATAACTGTTTTAGTAGATCCTGATCACGTGACACGTTCAGACCTCGAGACACACTTCCACAGCAGGCGGAGTGCAACTCTCAAGCACTATCGGATTCGCGAGATGCGCCCTTGAGGTCGCCAGATCCATTGGGGAAATGGAAGTCGGATTCTGATGGAGTTGCTCAATACAACTCCCCACAGATCGGAGTCGCTTGGCGCACAGCTGTGCGAGACGACGTGGACGCAATCTCGACGAACCCGTAATCTTGTCGTATACGTCGGTCGTCTGCACCCAGGTACGCGCCCAACGAGAAGGCAAGCATCGCCATGTTGACCGACGAACAGCAACGCCAATACGATGAATGTGGCTATCTCGTCGTGCCCGGTTTGTTTGACGCAGCAGAGATCGCCCCATGGTATCAGCGCTTTCTCGACATCGTCGAGGGCAGGGTCGAGCCCGCCAAGGACATGTTGGTGATGCGCGACGTGATGGTGGCCAAGGGAGTGGTGGATCCGCAGTCGCCCGCCCGAGCGATCGCGAAGATCCAGGATTTTCACAACGACCCGGTGCTGTTCGACGGGTACGCAAAACACAGCAGGTTGCTCGATTGGGTCGAGGCGTTTATCGGTCCCGACATCAAATCGGTCCACAATATGCTGATCAACAAGCCCCCGGGCGTCGATGGCCGGCACCCCCTGCACCAGGACCTGCTGTACTTTCCCTTCCGGCCCGCCGACCTGATCGTTGCGACCTGGACGGCACTCGAGGTGTGCACCCGGGAGAACGGCTGCCTTGTCGCGGTTCCGGGCAGCCACAAGGGGGAGTTGCTCGCCCACGGAAACACGGACTGGGAGCATCAGAATTATGCCTACTTCGCCGCAAAGGATGTCGGGGCGCACGAGGGGCGCGTGCATCTGGAGATGCAGCCCGGAGATACGGTGTTCTTTCACCCGTTGTTGTTGCACGGATCGGGGACGAACCGCAGCGACGGGTTCCGGCGCGCGGTTTCGTGTCACTTCGCGAGTGCGGCGTGCAAATACTTGCCCGAGCAAGCTGGATTGCTGCATCGACCCTATCTGTTGGTCAAGGGCGAAGAGCACGCCGGCGGAATCTAGCGGGCTGCGTTTTTCGACTCAGCGCTTGGTTTTGATTTGATCGGGGTCGCGCACGGCTCCGCGCGAGGCGCTCGTCGTCATCAGTGCATAGGCTTGCAGGGCCTTTGAAACGGCGCGTTCGCGCTTTTCATCGGGTTGCCAAGCGTTGCGCCCGCGTTTTTCCATGACCGCTCGCCTGGCCTGGAGTTCTTCATCCCCGATCGCGAGGTTGATGCTTCGCTCGACGATGTTGATGCGGATGAGGTCTCCCGCTTCGATCAGCGCGATGGCGCCACCTTCCGCCGCTTCAGGAGAAACGTGGCCAATCGACAAACCCGAGGATCCACCGCTGAAACGGCCGTCGGTGACGAGCGCGCAGGCCTTTCCGAGCTTCTTGGATTTCAGGTAGGAGGTCGGGTAGAGCATCTCCTGCATTCCGGGGCCGCCCTTTGGGCCCTCGTAGCGGATGACGATGACGTCGCCTTCCTGGACCTGGCCCTGAATGATCCCGTCGCAGGTCGAATCCTGAGATTCGTAGATTCGTGCCGGTCCTTCAAAGATCAAATTCGATTCGTCTACGCCAGCGGTCTTCACGATACAGCCATCCTCGGCAATGTTGCCGTGGAGCACCGCGAGCCCACCGTCTCTGCTGTACGCGTGGCTGTTCTCGCGGATGCAACCGTTTTCACCGTCGAGGTCCGCAGATTCGTAGTACTTGTCCTGAGAGAACGCGACAATGGTTCGGACGCCGCCTGGTGCCGCCAGGGAGCGCCGGTGTGCATCGTCGCTGGCGGTTCCCGTGCGAATGTCGTTCGCGGCGATGGCCGCGCCCAGGGTCTCGGTGTGGATGGTTGCCGCGTCGGAGTGAAGGCAGCCGGCGCGTTCGAGGGCGCCGAGCAGCGTGAAGATTCCCCCGGCGCGTCCCACATCCTCCATGTGATAGCTCGACGAGGGGGCCACTTTGGCGAGCATCGGGGTCACTCGGGAAATTCGATCGATGTCTTCCATCTTGAAGTCGACTTCTGCCTCGTGAGCAATCGCCAGCAGATGCAGCACCGTGTTGGTCGAACCGCCCATCGCGATGTCGAGAGTCATGGCGTTTTCAAAAGCGTCAAAGGTCGCGATATTCCTCGGCAGGACACTGTCGTCGTCTTCTTCGTAGTAGAGCTTCGCGGCTTCGACGATACGCTTGCCCGCTCGTTCGAAGAGTTCCCAGCGCATGACGTGGGTGGCGAGCAGGCTGCCGTTGCCCGGCAACGACAAGCCGAGGGCCTCCGTCAGACAGTTCATGCTGTTGGCGGTGAACATCCCCGAGCAGGATCCACAGGTCGGGCAGGCGGACTTTTCGATGATGGCGAGGGTATCGTCGTCGATGTCTTCGTTTTGCGATTGAATGATCGCATCGATCAGGTCGAGAGATTCGGGCAGGGCGTTGCCGTGGCGATCAAACATCCCGACCGCTTTGCCGGCTTCCATCGGTCCGCCAGATATGAAGATCGTGGGGACGTTGAGGCGCATGGCGGCCATCAGCATGCCCGGCGTGATCTTGTCGCAGTTCGAAATACACACGAGGGCGTCTGCCACGTGAGCGTTCACCATGTATTCAACGCTGTCGGCGATCAGGTCGCGACTCGGCAGCGAGTAGAGCATGCCGTCGTGGCCCATCGCGATGCCGTCGTCTACGGCGATGGTGTTGAACTCGACCCCATATCCGCCGGCCGCGTCGATGACTTTTTTGATACGCTGTCCGACATCCCAGAGGTGTACGTGTCCGGGGACGAACTGGGTGAAACTATTTGCGATTGCGATGATGGGCTTGTTGAAGTCATCGTCGGTCATGCCGGTGGCGCGCCATAGCGCGCGTGCGCCCGCCATGTTCCGGCCGCGAGTGGTGGTGTAGCTGCGATATCCCTTGCTCATGAGCAGAAGTGTATCTCTTCAGCCACTGGCTGCAGCAAGAGTGGGCGGCGGCGTACTGCCCGGGCGAGTGAATTTCTAGCGGCGCCCGGCCGTCGAAAGTGCGAAGATGGGGCCCGGATTGGCCCCGCGGGGCCAGAGGGCTGGGCGTCAGCTGCGCCCGTGCTGATCAATAGGGAGAAGATCCAATGCGTTTGATGTGTTCGTTGCGTGGCGCGATGCGGTCGACGGGTGCCGTGGCACTTGTCGTCGTCGCGACACTCTGGTTCGGCAGCACGACGGGTTGCGCGCCGGTGGCCAGCCGTGGCGGCGCCGGTACCCTGAACCCGGGACTCGACGACGCCGCGCTCAGCACGGGCCTGGACAAGGTCGATCTAGACTACCTGACCGAAGAAATTCTGAACGCGTTGTTCGATTCGATCTTCTGGCAGCGCGAGATTCTCGACGCCCCAGACGATCAGCCTTGGGTCACGATCTTTCCGATTCGCAACGACACGAGTGAACACATCGACGATCAACTCGATACCTTGCTCGGCTCGATCGAGACGTTTCTGGTCAACAGCGGTTCGGTAGGGGTCGTGAGCCGCGAGATACAGGCAGAGATGATGCGCGAAGTGAAGTTTCAACAGTCGGGCGACATCGACCCCGCGACCGCGGCCCGAATCGGTAGACAACTCGGCGCCAAGTACTACTTCACGGGCAAGATCGGGGCGGTCGACGAACGACTCAACAAGCAGCGCAGGGTGCAGTACACCCTCTTTCTCCAGGTCATTGAAGTGGAAACGAGCCGGATTCGCTTCCAGCACGAGGCCGCGAGAAGCAAAGCCATCAAGCGCTGAGTCGCTCGGTGGCTCACGCACAAGCAAAGCCTGATCCGGAGAATCACGCGATTCCCGGCAGCGCCAGGCCCCCACGCTCGCTTCCGCTCTGCTTGCTGTTCCTTGGGGCGCTGCTCGCTGGATCGGGTTGTGCGACCTATTCCGACCATACCGCGGGAGCCCGCAACTACGCCCAGCGCGGTGACTATGACTCCGCCATTGCTGAGCTCGACAAGTTGCTCGGCGTCGAGGATGGTCACGCCCACCCCGAGAAATTTCGCGACGACAGCGCGCTCGTGCTGCTCGAGCGGGGCATGCTCCACCAGGCGCGGGGCGACTATGACGGTTCGCGCGAGGATCTGCAGGTCCTACCGGATTTCACCCGTCGAGCGACTTTCACTCAACGCGCTGAACATGCTGAATTATCTGGCAGTCGGAGATCTGGGAGGAGCCCGGGTTGAAGCCAAGCGCTTCACCGTGATGCGAAACTATCTGCGGGACACAAACCCCGATCACGCTCACGGCGCCATCGGCTCGTATCTCGCGGGTTTCGTCCACGAACAACTCGGCGAAGATTCGAGGGCCATGCGTCACTACAACGACGCACTCCAAGGGGGACGCATCGCCAGTCTCGCCGCACCCGTGCGCGGGTTGGCCGAGCGAGTCTCGGTTCGCGGCACCCAGGTTCGGGATCTGCTCGCAGAGCCTGGGGAACCCCCGGTTCGAGGAGGCGGAGAAATCCTGGTCGTTACGGCGGTGGGCCGGGTTCCGTTCAAGGTGCCAAAGCGCATCCCGATCGGTGCCGTTGTGGGGATCGTCGCGGCCGATGCTAGCGACAATTTCGATGTGTTGGAGCGCAGCGCTTTCAAGGTGCTGATCTTTCCCGAACTCGTGCCGGCGCTGGGGACCTACGACAGCGCGTTGGCTCGCATCGACGGATCCGACGTTCCGATGGATGCAATTACCAACTTCGGGGCCGAGTTGGTTCGCGAGTACGAAAAGATCAAACCAAAAATCATTGCGGCGGCTCTGTCGCGCATGGTTGCGCGCGCGGTGGTGGCCGAAGGTGCGCGCAAGATAGGGAAAGAAGTGGGAAACGGCGGAGAGTTGGCTGGGGTGTTGGCCGGCTTGCTCAGCGAAAGTCTGTTGGTCGCCGCCGACAAGCCCGATACGCGTTCCTGGACATTGCTTCCCAACAAGATCTTCGTTTCACGCAAGCGCGTTCCGGCGGGCACCCATCAGGTGGAAGTCGGACTCGGGTCGGGCGACTCGGTTTGGCAGCGCTTCGCGGTCGATGTTCCCGAAGGCGGCTACGCGCTGGTGATCGTCATGCCGCTTCACTGAGCCTGGTTCGGCGCGCCAGAGGGTGCCCCCGTCAGAAGAAGCCACCGATCGCGGCCATGGGGAGCAGCACGAGGTCCAGGGGAATGGTGACCAGGAAGAAGAGCGGCTTCATCGCCGGAACGATCGTCGAACTCGCCACGCCCTTGGTCAAACCAAAAATGAATCCGCTGTTGTATACGTCGTCGCGCATGTCGAGGGAGGAACTCGAACTCACGGGGGGTGAGTCGAGTTGCGACTCATAGGTTGCACCCATGCGCGTATCTGCCGCCGAAGCCGTGTCCGCACTACCGAGGCCCATGAAGAGTTGGAGTCCGAAGGCAAGCGTCACGATCAGGAGCAGGTTGCCCGCGCGTGGGAGATGCCCGGATTTCTGCGCTGACTTGTCGGGAAAAATCTTCCCCCTCATGTCGTAACCCTCCCGATGGAATTGTATTGAAATTTATTCGCCGGATCCTCTGGCCTCCGGAGTATGACGCAGATCGTCCCTGAGTTATTCACAGCACGGGTGATTCACTTTTGGGTGAGCTGGGGCTGTTTTCGCCTTCCGCTCTACTCCTCGATCAAGTCGTCGTCTGCTTCCCCGGTCAGCACCTTCTTCAGAACCTTGCCCGCAGCGTTTCGGGGCAGGGGCTCGCTGCGAACCTCCCAGAGGCTCGGAACCTTGAAGGGCGCGAGGATCTCTCCTGTCCAGACGGCGAGTGCATCGGTATCGAGCTCGCGAATGCCTGCCCTCGGGACCACGATGGCTTTGACTTCCTGGCCGAGTATTGCGTGATCCACGCCGATCACCGCAGATTCGGCGACATCGGGATGTGCGTCGATCCGGTGTTCGATCTCGACGGGATAGACGTTTTCGGCGGCGCGGAGAATCATGTCTCGCGCTCTTGCGTTGATGTAGAGGTAGCCGTCTTTCAGTTGGCCGATGTCTCCGGTGGCAAGCCATCGCCCGGGCCGCAAGGTCTCGGCGGTTGCCTCCGGATTGTTCCAGTATTCGAGCATCAGGTAGGGGCTGCGGAGATGGATCTCGCCGTAGACCCCTTCCGCGACGGCCTTGCCCTCCGCGTCCCGAATTTCGATTTGGTTGGTGATCGAGGCACGCCCGGTCGAGGTGGGGTGACTTGCGAGTTCGCTGCCCCCAATGGATGCAGCGAGCCCTCCCGATTCGCTCAGCCCATACCCCATGCCCAGGTTCTTTGCCGAGTTGGGAAACGCACGACACATCCTTTCCTGCAAAGCGGGGCTGGTCGGCGCGCCACCAAAGCCGATGTTCCGCATGCTCGATAGATCAAACTGGTCGAGGGTCGGATGCGATATCACCTGAGGTCCCATGCTGCCGAGCGCGCTCCAGATCGTGATTTTCTCCCGCTCGATCAGACGCAGCACATCTTCAGGATCGAAACGCCCGGAGCGATAAACCGTCTTGGCTCCCGCGGCCAACATCATGATGGCACCGGTGTAGAGACCCGAAAGATGAAACAGCGGTGCGGTGACGAGTGCGGCCGGAGCCGGGGCATCTCCGCTCGGGAGTTGGCCGAGTTTGCTCGCGACCAATATCCGCTCCAGGCTCAGGATTCCGTTCACTTGTACAAATCCCAGCAGCGCGCGGTGCGACACGACCACACCCTTGGGCCGTCCCGTGGTTCCACTGGTGAAGAGAATCAGCGCAGGGTCGTCTTCGACGATGGGGGTATTGGGCAAAATGGCTTCGCGTGCGAATTGTTCCAGCGCGCCGAAATCCGTTTCGATCTCGAGGATTGAAACGCCAAGGTCGGTCCCCGCGATTCGTTCGAGTCGTTTCCGATCGCCTACGAGCAACTTGCATCCCGTATGTTCGATGCCGAAACGGATTTCATCTGCGGTCCACCACCCGTTCAAGGCAGTGACGACGGCCCCGAGACTGGTCACTGCCCAGAAGGTGAAGACCCACTCGGGACAGTTTGCGGCGAGAATCGCGACCCGGTCTCCCTTTCCGATGCCGTGAGTTTTGGCCAGGCCTGCCGCGACCGATGCGACGATTCGCACGGTCGACCCATAGCTGATGCGGCGATCGCCGTGGACGATGTACTCCTTCTGGTCGTGCAGGGCCGATTGCGCCAGCAGTTCGCGCAGCGAGCCCAGCCGGTTCTTGAAGACCGCCATCCGTTCGCCCAGAACTTCTTCGTCGATCATTTCGAACGGCGCACCGGGGCCGGTGAGTTGTTGTCGGACCTCGGCTCGTATTTTCAATTCTGCTGGGCTGGTAGCGTCTGGGGCTTTCGTGTCAGCTGTCATTTCGAGAGATCTTTTTGGGTTGTTTGGTTTTGGCCGACCGGATCAGGTCGATTGCCGTCTGCTGTGCCCAGGAGCCTCGAAGTGACTCCGCGTCCAAATTGCGTGCGAGTTGCCGCCTGCTTGCCGTCGCCGGGTTCGCAATTCGCGTCCTGAGTCTACCCCGGGGTCCCCGCAACTCAAACCCGGCACTCTGCTGTTTTCCCTCTCGTTTTTGCCCCTGAAGTCGGTCGATCGCGGGTTTTGTTTTGGGGTCGTTTGGCCGATTAGGAAGTGTCGGGCCGCGCCATCTCCAATGGGCGGTATACGGAATCGGACCCGCTCAGGCGGAAAATCAGGAGTGGTTTGCGCAATGCTGGCGGTGGTCTTCGAAGATTTCGAAGGGTTCAAGAAGGAGTATCACGAGAACCTTACCAAGGGAGGTCTCTTCGTACCCACTCAAAATCCCCTCGAGCTTCGCACTCGAATCGCGGTCGGGATCGATCTCGCGTTTTGCCGCGAGGCCATCGTGCTCGAAGGCGAGGTCGTTCACTGCGTACCACCGGAACTGGCGACGGCCGGTGCCGTCCCAGGCGTGGCGGTCCAGTTCGATCAGACCGCGGCCGAATTGACGGAAATCTTCGAAAACCTGATCGGTCCGCTTTCCGATTCAGCGGAAGAACAGGAATCCGAACCCGATTCTTCTGCGACAGGGAGAAATCGGCGCGGCGCGGCGCGCGAAGTGGTGCGGGTAGGGGCACGAGTCTGCAACAGCCGAGGAGAGCAACTCCAAGGCATGACTCGAAACCTCAGCTCTTCCGGTTTGCTGTTTTCGGTGGAGGGAGATTCTCTGCCCATTGGCGAGCAGGTCGTCGTAACGCTCACGAACTCGAAGACCGGCGAAAGTCTCGATATTCCATCCGAGGTCAAGCGTCAAGTAAAGGACGAAGCCGGGGACGTACCGGCGCTGGGCATTCAATTCAGTCCGGACAAACAAAGTCAGGAAAAGACCAAGGCATTTTTGCGAAGGCTCCGGGATATGGACCACACCCGACGTCTCGGCGGGATCAGTGGTGAAATCGAGGAACTCGGCATGGCGGGTTTGCTGCAGTCCTTCGGAGTCTCTACCCATGAGGGGACCCTGACGGTGATCAACGGCAGCCAGGAGGGATACATCGCGTTTTCCCAGGGAGCTCTGGTCGCGACGCGGTCTGGGAAGGTCACGGGCAAGAAAGCGCTGGTTCGCCTGTTGCGCTGGACGACGGGCCAATTCGAATTTCACTCGCTCATCGACAACCAGATTGTGCGCGAGCCCCCGGAGCATCTGGAGGGTGCCATCCTTGACGCCCTGCGCGAAATCGACGAATCGCGACGGAATCTGGACGTTTGCTTCCCAGCGGATATCAGCTTTGAGCTGGCGCGGGACGCGATTACGAACATTGGGGCCGACCTGGGCAAAATTGAATGCGCGATCCTCGATCTCGTTCGGGTGGGTGCAAACGTGCGAAAATTGCTCGACGTCATTCCCGAAGCCGATGTGCGCATCCATAGGGCGATTTCGTGGTTGATCGAAAACGAGATTCTATTTCCGCGGACGCCGGAAAGTTGAAAGAAATCAGCCAAACCGCGATGGGCCCCTCAACGCAGTCGAGCAAACTGCCGATGTTCGCTGCATGACCAGTATCCCCAATCCGTTTCGCGAGTCTCAAGAGGACGAATCGGTACCGTCCCTGCCGAGCTGCAGCAGCATACTCGAGCGACTCGGTGAGAGATTTGACGCCTGTGGCTCTCTGGGCCTCGTCATTGTCGACGCTTCGTTTCTCGAGGTGATCGAGCGACGAAACGGAGATCAAGCCAGGCGATCCGCGTTGAAGGCCCTCGGGAATCTGGTGCAAAAGGTCACCGAGCGAACCCTCAAAGAGAGCGACCTCGTGATGAACGGCGAGGCGGGGCGAAACGAAATCTGGGTGGTGTTCCTGCGCGAAGGGGAAGACGCGGCGCTGGTTCGCCAGGAGATTCCGAACTTCGAAGTCGCACTCAAGCGTCTGATCGAGCAAAACGCGGGCAAGGCCTTCTATCCGCATCTGCGCCAGGCGCCGAGCGTGGCGATCGGTTCAGAGGTATGCCTGCGCAACCCCCGGTTCAGCACAGAGACCCAGATCATTCGAGCTGCCGAGCTGGCGCGCCGGGACTTGCAGCTCAGCTTGCAGGTGGAAGACCGCGAAAGACGGCGGCGATTTCGAGAGATGCTGTTCGAACGCCGCATCTACTCGGTCTACGAACCGATCGTCGAAGTCAACAATCGCGTCGTGTTCGGCTATGAGGCGCTGGTGCGCGGACCCGAAAAATCGGAATTCATGACGCCCTTGACTTTGTTCGGTGCCGCCGAACAGTACGACATGGTCTACGAACTCGACTGTCTATGCCGTTCGAGTGGACTCAGTGGAGCGATCGACTTCCCCGAAGGCACCAAGCTGTTCCTGAATATTCTTCCGACCGCTTTCCACGACCCCAACTTTCGCGCCGAGCGGTTGATCAAGACCCTCGAAAAATGTGAGCTCAGTCCTACCGACGTGGTGTTCGAGATTTCGGAGCAAGAGTCGATCGAGAACTTCAGCGTGTTCAAGGAGGCCCGAGACAATCTCCGGGCACTCGGATTCCAATTTGCGCTCGACGACATGGGATCGGGCTATGCGGGGCTCGAAGCCCTGCTCGAAATATCACCCGAGTACATCAAGATGGATCGCGCGTTCGTGACCGGTGTCGATGAAGATTCCGCGCGCCAGGATCTGCTCTCGACACTCCTCACCCTGGCGGAAAAGATGGGCTCCAAGGTGATCGGCGAAGGGCTCGATACCATCGAAGAGCTGGAGATGCTGGGGAAGCTCGGTATCCACTTCGGCCAGGGTTGGCTGTTTGGCCACGCGACGCCCTTGCGCGCGCGCGACTGAAAGATCGCACGCGAGCTTCCGCTTCCAGGAATTCCATGACCGCCCTCGCGAAGGCGCCTCAGCTCTGGGATTTCGATGAGATCAGGCGCAGGGCCGGGTCGAGGGATGCGAGCCCAGGGCTGTTGAATTGTGCAATCGGATCGTCCTGCTCGTCGGCGAACACGCTGCGAAAGAACGACGCCACCAGGGCACACAACGCAGGATGCATGCGCGTTTCCGAAAGCATGTCCACATAGGGACGGGTCTCCCGGGTCTGGAGCGGCCGCTTGTTTTTTTCGTGAAGACCGTGGAGCAAAGCGATGTTGTCACAGAAGTGAAAGTGATCGACACCCTCGATGCCCACCAATGCGCTGGGGCTCGCCATGCGCTCGAAGAGTGGCGCGATGCTCGTTTCGATGTCGACCAGCACGTCGCTGAGGCCCGCAATGAATAAAGTCGGAAGCGAAGGCGAGAATGGCAACTCGCCCGGGGTGAAGGCTTTGCGACCGACAAAGGGTTCGGATGCCGGCGCCAGCCCGCATACCGCGCAGATGCGAGAGTCGAGCGCCGGCAGCTTGAGGCTGGTCCAGCCACCATAGCTGTGGCCCAGGGCGCCTATGGCTTTGAAGTCGAGCGCCGGACAGCTTCCTCGGCTTGCGAGCATGGCGTCGGCGACGGCGAGCATGTCGCGCGGGCGGTTTTGACGCGCTTCAAAGTGGCGGCTCTTGCGTTGTTCTTCGCTGCGGATCTCGAGAGAATCAGAAAATGTATTTCCCACGTGGTCCGGGGCTGCGACGACAATGCCCCAACTTGCGAGATGGGTGGTGAGGAAGGTCGATTGGCGGCGAAAGCCGGAATTGCCGTGCGAGAAGAGCACCAGCGGAAAACATCCATCCGCGGGTGCAAGGCCCATCCGCGCTCGATGGGGAGCCTTCAGCGGGTGGTCCGCGGGTGTGTGCGTGGTTTCGTCATCACTGGGGCTCGCCGGGTACCAGACATCTACCGGAAGCATTCGATCGGCATCCGCCGGATCGGCCAACTTGAAACTCCACAATCCCACCGGGTAGGGGCCACGTTGCGAATGCGCGATCAAATCGGACGGCGCGATCGATTGCACTTTGCGGGACAGATTGGAAGACATTGAGAACAGGTGTAGGTCGATCGAGCGAAGTCGGCCACCCCGCATTCCCTCGCGGCAAAGTCTGTCCTGTGGCCTCACATCGCCGCACGGGTGCGCCGATGCCGAAACGGAACCGAGTGTCCTGTCAACCGATGTCACGCATGGAGATCGTCAGCTTAGAAATGCTGTCCCGGATGTTTTCTCTCCACGCACTGCTGATCTTCTCGTTGGTGTCCACCGACGTGCGGCCGGCCTGTGCGGACGCGGTCGAAACGGCCGGCGATGTTTTGCAGTTCGGCATTCCCGCGATTGCTCTGGGGATGACCGGGTACCGTCGCGATCTCCCGGGTGCCGGTTATCTGACCGCGTCGGCCCTGGTCACCGAAGCCTGGGTCTGGACGCTGAAGCTAACCGTCAAGGAAGAGCGTCCCTCTGGAGGGGGGCAGGGCTTTCCTTCGGGCCACGCCGCCACGGCTGCCTTTGGAGCGGGCTATATGCATCGACGCTACGGACTCCGCTATGCGATTCCCCTCTACCTCGGGACGGGGTTCGTCGCCTGGAGTCGCTACCACGCGCGCGCTCATCGTCCACTGGACCTGCTGGCCGGGATCGCCATTGGGCTTGGCACTTCGTTGGTGATCACGGAGCCGTGGAAGCGCGACATCGTGGTCGCTCCGCTGGCTCTGGACGGCGGGTTCGGCGCGCTCGTTGCCGTGCGGTTTTGAAGCCCGCAGTCCCGCCGTTCAATTCTCCGAGCGAGCATACTAGCGGGCGGTGAGTCGTCCTACGATGTGGAGGGGTTCGAGGGCGCCGGCATCCAGCTTTGCTTCGTCGAGGTTTGCGATCTGTTCGATGAAACGGCGGTCGCGATCGTCCGCGGGGTTGAAGTTAGGGCCGATTTCCGGGCTCACAAAGCGATCCACAAGATGCCCGAACGAGGCGAAGTCCTGGAAGACGAAGTGGGCGCGCAGATTCGCGAGCAAATCGGCTTGACCTGCCAGTCCGGCATCTTCGACCCAATAATTGGATTCGCTTTCCTGGGTAAATCGATTGAGTTTGTAGCGCTCGGGCATCAGCTGCCAGATGCGATCCCCCATCTCGCGCGCGGTTTGGCTGTTGGCGATTCCGACGCGCTCCGACACTGCGATCATCGCGCCGTCATTTGCGGCGAAGACGAGAGCTTCGATCAATGAGTCGAGGCGCTTGCTGCCGGACAGGGCGCCGTCGCTGATGATCGCGCCAAACTCGCTGACTTCGAGTGCTTGGCCGCGATCGGGCGAAAACGGAACCAGCTCCTGGTCGAGGCCCAGCTGGCTCGCCTTGCGCACGATCTCGGTGCCATGTCCCGGGTTTGATTCGGGGAAATAAATTCGGAAGCCCTCGTGACCGCCCCGGCGCAGACTCCGGGCGATTCGCAGTTCGAATTCGGGGTCGATCCCGCCGAGACTCAAGATGTGGGTCATCTCCCCCCGGTTTGCGTCCAGCAACGGATGCAAGCATCCGACAAAGTAGTCGTCGATTCCGTCGACCCCCAGCGGTGCGAGCTTCTTGGCGATCTGTTTGTCGCGCCACATATGGAAAATCGCAGGGGGCCCCTCGGAACTTCGTTTCGGCGTCAATGACGCCAAGGCGAGTTTCTGATCATCGCCTGCGCGGGAGTTCGAGGTTGCCGACAGCGTCTCCAGGTCAGTCGCGGGTTCAAAGCTGGTTGCTTCCGTCTCGGCATGCATCATGTCCGTGATGCCCTCCGTGACGTCCGTGCTGTCGCTCGTGATCTCGGCAGGTTCTGGTAGTGGCCCCAGGTCTCCGGTTGCGGCGTGATCACTTGTGTCTCGAAACTCGCGAATGTCTGATGGCGCGGTCGTGGCGTCGGACGTCCGGTTTGAGGAGGTCTCCGTTTCGACTCCTGTTCGCTCGTCGGTTCCAGAAAGCAGGGACTCAGCCTGATGGGATGCTGAAGCAGGTTTTCCGACGCCCGGGTCAGCCGCCGGCAGTACGGTTGCCGCCTTGCCGATCGAGGCCAGGGTTTCGCGCAAAGTCGCCAGCGTTGCCTCCCGCTCGGCACCACGGCTGCGCGCTCGGGCGAGAGCCTGTTGCTCGGTGGCGAGATCGTCGGTCAGCGAGTCGCGACTCATCTGTGTTCGGGTAAGCAATTCTCGCACTTCGGAAATTTCGCTGTCGCGTTTGTCGAGGCGCGTGCGCAGCAAATCGATTTCACTCGAACGATCTCTGAGGTTCTGTTCGAGCCTCGGCAGGGTCAAGTTCATCTGCGTCAATTCACTCGACTGCTGGCCGGATCGTTCCTGCTGAGCCGTGAGTTCGTTGTCGAGGGCAGAATTTTGCAACTCGACTCGCTGCAGTTTTTCGGTTGCGGCTGCGAGTTCGATCTTGCTGGTCTTCAACTCGGTGCGGCGGGCCTCGAGGGTTTCGCGCGCGATGGAAAGCGCCGCCTGCAGTTCTTCGTTCTCGCACGCCCGCGCCTGAGCCTGTATTTGATTCGTAGCCAAGGCCGCCCGCAGAGCGCTCGCCTCCGCTTCCCGGGCCGTGACGCGGTTGCGGGTATCGCCCATGGCTTCTTTGGTGCGTTGGGCGACTTTCTCCGCATCTGCTGCGATCTGCTGCGCTTTGAGGAGTTCCCGCCTCAGGTTGTTGCTCTCTTCGGTCAGGTTGCTGATGTTGATCGTTCGCGTCTCGAGATTGGCCTTCAGGCGCCGCAACTGGGTTCTTTCTTCGGCCTGGCTTTCGCATTCGAGCCGAAGTTCTTGCACGGTGTTGCGCAATGTCGTCCGTTCTTTCTGGATCTTCGCAAGCTCAGTGTCGCGTTCTGCCAACTGCTCCTCGAGAACTCGCCGGGCGGTGTGGGCCACGTGCAGGAGTCGTCGGAGCGACCCACTCTCTGCCGCCGCTGGACGCGCCGCCGCAAAGGGCTTCGGCTTGTCCGCCGCTCTGTTCGTCGCCTGGATGGGCGCCGGAACCGATGTCTCGCGGTAATGACGTTCCCGGCCGATGATCGAGGTTCGCACTTCGGCCACTTCGTGACTCAGTTCCTGGAGCCGCTCTTCGGTGTCGGTCTTGGCGCTTTGGGTCGAGGAAAGGTCGCGACTCAGGGTTTCAACTTGCTTGGCTCGGCGCTGGAGTTCTGCGCGCAAGCGATCGACGAGATCACTGTTCTCTCGCTCGATCGCAATCTGACCGTTTCGAGCCGCAACGCCTGCGATGGCGTTCGGGTCGGCGAGAGCCGAAAAGTTGGCGAGTTCGTCCTCGGCGCCGACGGTGTTGGCTTTGCGCAAGAGCGATTCATTGTCCGGACCCGTTGGGTCCGCGATGTGGGATGTGTCTGCACTGGTCATCGCAATGTCTCCCGGGCGAGGAGTTTTACGGCGCGGCGATGATCACGAGTGATCTCGTCTCCGCTCTAACTCTCGAACCACTGCGCAATCGGCAGCGGGGCGTTTCCTCTTGAGGATTGAAGAGCTGCGTTATGCATTGCGCGCAGAATGCGTGCAAATGAGAGACGGATAAGCGGGGTAAGGCCGGAGGCGGCCTCGGGGGTTTTGCGGACTCGAGGGGACTAGCGCGTCTGGGTTGCTTTCTCGACGCGTTCGAGAATCTCCGCCAGAATGCGGCGCGAAGTTGCGAAGTTGAGCCGAGTAAATTTCCCGAAACCCACGCCAAAGGTTCGCCCCTCGTTCAGCGCGAGTCTTTGATCCTTCAGGATGTGCGCTGTGGGCGAGCCCTCTACTTCGACCGCACTGCAGTCGAGCCACGCGAGATAGGTCGCTTCACTTGGATGGTGAATGATGTTGGGAAGACGCGTGGATACGAATTCCGCCACGAAGTCCCGGTTGGCCTGGAGATAGTCGCGGACACTGTCGAGCCAGTCGCTGGATTGCTGCCACGCGGCCATCGTTGCGTAGATGCCGAGCAGTCCCACACCACCTCGGAGATGACGGGGAATGCTGTGGTAGCGCTTCCGCAAACGCTCGCTGCCGAAGTGAGCAATGGCGCAACGCAGGCCGGGGATGTTGAAGGCCTTGGTGGCCGAGGCCAGCGTGATGGTGCGAGTAGCGATCTCCGCGGACAGCGATGCGATCGGGATGTGCTCGCGACCGTCAAAGACGAGATCGGCGTGGACCTCGTCGGCGACCACGACCAGATCGTGTTCGCAGGCGATCTGCGCCAGCTGTTCGAGTTCGTCGCGTCGGAACACGCGCCCGGTCGGATTGTGTGGGTTGCAGAGCAAGAGCACGCGGGTGCGGCTGTCGATGCTCGCCCGCAGTGCATCGAAATCGATCTCCCAACCGTTCGGGCCGACGACCAGGCGGTTTTCGATCAATTTACGCTTGGTGTCCGCAACCGCGCTGAGAAAGGGCGGGTAGATCGGTGTCTGCACGATGATCCCGTCTCCCGGATCCGATAGCACCTCGATGGCCACGTAGATTCCCTGCACGATATCGGTGATCACGTCGGCGTCCTTGGCTTCGGTCTGCCAACCAAAGCGGCTCGCCATTCGCTGGGAAAAGACTTCCGGCAGCCCGGTGTCACTCAGACCGATGGGGTAGCCGAGGTCACCGCGTTCGAGGGCGTTCGCGAGAATCTCGCGAATCGGATCGGCGAGGGGATAGTCCATCTCCGCAACCCACGCGGGCAGAACATCCGCTGGATAAGTGTTCCACTTCTCGCTAAGTCGAGACTTCAATACCTCGATGTCGAGGTCGTCTAGATTCAGTTCGAATTTGGACACGGGTCGTTCTCCGGTGGCGGTTTCATCCCAACCCAGCGGGTAAATGGGATCAGCGAGCGTAGTCGAGATCTGTTTAATCCGCCCGATGGGCGGAGTTTGCGAAGAAGTCTCGCAGGCGAGCCTGAATCGCGTCCCGGGTATCGCGGAATCGTCCCCTCGCGTCGTCCTCGGTTCCCCTCGCGCCGGCGGGATCTCTCAGGGGCCAATGCAGGATCTCGATATCGCCCGATAGGATCGGACAGACCTCTTCGTCACACAGCGTGATGACCGTCGCGATGCACTCGGTGGGAATCGCAGCGATCGCCTTCGAGTGGTGATGAGAAATGTCGATGTTGATTTCGGCGAGGACCTCGACGGCCAGGGGGTGAAGCTGGCCCGGGTCGGAGCCCGCGCTGTGTACGCCCACCGCTTCGGGCGCCATCGCGCGCGCGAGCCCCTCGGCGAGTTGACTGCGAGCGGAGTTTGCGACACACAGAAACAGCAAGTCCGTGCGCTCACTTTTTGTTGCTGTCATGGCGCAAGGCTCCACGCGAATTCGGACAGATTTCAAAACGAGTCAACGCGCAACGAGCATAACTGTCCGTCGGGTAGATCGACGGTATAGAAAAGGTCTGGGCCTGTGTAGTCGATACCCGGCTCTCCCGGTCGCACGCGAATTTGCGAGGGGCCGTGGTCGCCCGTCACGGTGTCGAATGGTTCGGTCAGGTTCTGGACCGTTCCGAGGGAAAAGCAGCTGCCCGGGAGTGGGATCTGGTCGCAACAAGTGTCGGTTCCCACTGCGGCTCCACAACTCATGATCGGGTCGAGGAGATTGACCTGGGTAATGGTTCCATCGCAGCGCTCCAGCACGTACGCCGACTCTCCTGCTTCGTTGATCGCCACGAACGTCCAGCCCTCACACAGGATCGGGTGGGGGCCGTCCTCGCGATCCGGAATTGTAAAGGGATTGTCGGCGTCGAAGATGCGGGCGTCTGGGAAATCGGGATCGCTGCCGTCCAGCCAGACGACGTCGCTCTGGAAGTAGAGCGTTTCGTCTTCGAAGACCCGCAGATCGATTGCGTAGAGGACCCGCAGGGTCCACGAGCCAATCATGCCGACGCGTTGGGCGGGATCGATCGTCAGACCATCGAAGCTCAGGCCAGCGTCGCCCATGGGAACGGTCGCGACGAGTCGCCGGGAGGCAGCGTCGATGACGTCTATGAACGATTCCGTCAGGATGTTGGCTTGACCGATGCCGGGGCCAACGGCCCCGCTGTTCGTGACGAATACGAGCTCGCGACCGATGCTTGTTGTGTAACGCGAGACACCCGTCGGATTGAACCCGGTCGTAAACAGCACGGGCGTGTCCACGTTCGGTTGAATCGCGGGGGGATCGGAACGGATATCGAAGTCGTAGACCAACACAGTTCCCGGGAAGTACCGGCCGAGAAAATTGTTCGGGAGATCGAGATTCGAGGTTGCCACGTACAAATGATCTGCTGCGAGGGACAAGCCGGCGGTGAAGGCGGTGAAAAAACTCGGAACGTCAGTGCGGCGGTCGCAACAGGGATGCTGGCCCACGGCGTCGCCGATCGAAGTCGTGACCGCTCCACCGGTCAAGTAGATGCAGGCCTTGGTGGTGATCGCCGTGCGCTCGTCCGAATCTGCGGGCAGATAGGGATAGTCCTCTCCGTAGTAGCTGCCGGATGCGCTGTCGGGGGGATTGGTTACGTCGAAGCTGGTGAGATCACCGTTCGGAGCGCGGAAGAACATCACCTGCTCGTAGCCGCTCGCCGCGACGAAGCCCAGCTGTTCGGAGACGCCGAGAGGTTCGCCAAGTACAGTGATCTCGCCGATCATATCCGAAGCGCACAGGCGTTGATCTTCGTCGCTGAATCCATCGTCGTCGCTGTCCGGGGGAATGATCCCCAACGTGCCCTGGGCGAGCAGTTCAGGCCGGTCGTCGTTCATGTCGAAGAAGAGGGCGGCTGGTGGGGCGTCCTGAACCGCGATCGCATGCCCAAGATCGCCCGGCAGCCAATCGAAGCCCGGCGGAAATTGTCCGACGATGGGGGCGCATTCGGTCGCCTTGATGATGCGGGTCGGTGCACTCCCTCCCGAGCCATCTCCTTCGCCGCACTTGCTTCCGAGCAGGGGAAGCCCGGCGATTGCAATCAGGAGCACGAGTTTGCGTTTCACCATTGCGCCTCCACGCCAACTCGCAGGTTGCGTCCCGGTTGTGGAAACGAAAGGCTGTCACGGATTGCGATGTTGCTGATGTTGTCGATCGCGGCGTGAGCCCACAAACGCCGAAGTTTCTGATCGCTTCGCTTCCCTTGAAGCAAGTGGCTCAGCTCGAACTCGAGTGATGCGTTCCACGAGGTTCGAGAGGGCAGCAAGTAATTCCCGCTCTCGGTAACAGAAATGGACCCTGTACGTTGCATCTCGCCGACGGCCTTTACGACGCCAGCACGTCCCAGCTCGATTCGCACATGGGTTTCGCGTTCGGCACGCCCGGGCAACCGAATGCCGTCGGGTCTCGTCCGCGCCCGCAATTCGGTGTGATTGGCCGAAAACGTGATATACGGCCCGAGTCCAACGCTGGACGAAATCTCGACTCCCTCTGTGTAACTGCGACCCGAGTTGATG
The DNA here is from genome assembly GCA_022563535.1 of Myxococcales bacterium. Lineage (NCBI taxonomy): Bacteria > Pseudomonadati > Myxococcota > Myxococcia > Myxococcales > Myxococcales bacterium. The sequence continues at coordinate 64,848 of JADFNE010000010.1, read as the reverse complement.
GGTTGGACCTTGTAGGGACTCCTGCGCACCCAGATGATCGAGTCATCGATTTCCGAGCGAAACAGCGAGGTCGCGAGTCGGATGTTGTGAAGGAAGAAAAATGAATCAAGAACCAGCTCAAAGCCGAGGTCGTAGTTGGTGGCGCGTTCGGGCTCGAGATCGGGGTTGCCGCTAATCGAGCCGCGGTCGGGCAGGTACAGGTCCTGGAAGCTGGGGTTGCGATAGGAGCGGTTGACGTTGCCCTTGACGTGCAACCAGGGCCAGGGGGCAACGACAATTCCCAAGCTCGGGATCAGGCGGCTTCCCGATTGGTCGGTCCAATCGAGGCGCACGCCGGGTTCGATGCGGAGATGTCGTCCGAAGAATCGGACGTTGTCGCGCAGCACCCAGGCAACGCCAATGCGCTCGCGCAACCGGTCTCCGCTCGCCCGAGCGGCATCCCGAGTCAGGAGCAATTCGCTGTTGAAATGGTGATCGCCCCCCCACCCCCGAACAGTCCATTCCGGTCGCAGGGATAATGCAGTCGACATGTCGTCAAACTGATCATCGATCGGTGCCAATAGAGCGGGATTCGGGTCGTTGAATCTCGAGTTCTCGAAGCGATGGCTGAGCGAGGCCTGAATGCTCGCGCCCTCGAGACCCAGCTCGAATTCTTCCCATCGCAGCTGAGAGAGGCTGCGCAAGACACGTTGATGGGCAAGGCGCTGCTGCCCCGCAATGATGCTCGGGACTTCTCGATCGAGTCCCGGCTGCCCGCGATCGTTGTAGGAGAAGCTCTGTTGAGCGAGCAGGTAGCCCGCCGAGTCGAGATCGACTCCCAGGCTCAAATGACCGTTGTGTTGGGTGTGCTTGTTGTTGATGCGGGTCGCACTCGGGGTTGATGGGAGAATGATCTGGCCACTGGGAAGTCGAGTTTCGACGCGAGCAAACTCAAAATCTCCATCCGTTCTGAAACCGCTGTATCCGAATCCCAGATCTGCCACGCGGCCCGGCTGGGTGCGGTAGAAGGAGACGTCGTAGGTGTTGAAAGAACCCGCCTGGGCGCTGGCGAGTTGGGACGGAAAGTCGGGCCGCCGGGTTCGGAGTTCGACGACGCCGCCCATGGCACCGCTCCCGGCGCGCAGGGAACTCCCGCCTCGGGTGACAGACACACTTTCGAGCTGCGCCAGTGGAATGCTCGAGAGGTCTACGCCGCCGCCCATTCCATTATTGAGTGTCATGCCGTCGAGTTGCACCACGACCTGGGACGATGCAAAACCGCGAATGGAAATCTCGGCTCGCTCCCCCGGTCCGCCAAAGCGTCGCAGTTGCACGCCAACGGTTTGTGCCAACAGGTCCTCGAGGCGGCGCTGCTCGCCCTCGAAGCGTTGGAGATCGATCTCGCTGGAGAAAGAGGTGGCGTCCATGGGCAACGCTCCCATCTTGACCCCAACGACGATCATCTCCTCGATCGCCTCATCCTCCGGGTCCGTGACTTGTGCCGTCGCAATCTGCGGCAGCGCACTCGCCCCGAGTGCGAATGCGGCTCCGAGCAGGGCAGCCCAGTGAGGTTTGGCTCTGCGAATCATCGCCGGTCTATCTCGGTCGTCGTTGACTTGAAACGCTTCCGCGTTCGCGTCTGCGCGAGAGCCATGCGAGCCCGAGGGCTCCCGCGATCAAACCGGTCTCGGTCCCGGGTTCGGGTACGTTGATCGCACCGACTGCGTCGATGTCGAAGCCTCCCGTGATGAACGGAGTGGGAAAAGGGTCGTAGATCGGATTGCCCATGAAATCGCTCCGGGAACCGTTGCCCACGACATCCTCGATGCGCACGTACAGGATCGCATTGAGATCCACGTCGCCGCTGATCACCAGGGGGTGATTGCTGAGCTCGAACAGATCGAATTCCGTGCCGGTGCCCGCAAGACGATTGCCCCCGAGGTTGTCGTAGTCGTCGGGGTCGGTCTCTTCAAAGCTGGCCACTGCGGTCGTGCGCGAGGTGAGGGCGCCAAAGCGAGCGAAGTTGATGCCGTCGCTCGAGACTTCCACGAAGCCGAGTTCCATGAAGATCAGAGCGGGGTCACCAGAACTGATGCCATTCTCGAAGACCGCAAAATCGAAGTCGGGGCCGTCGTAGATCGGATCGGCGAACTTCACGGTGACCGACCCCGCATCGCCCAGGGATACGGCTTCGGTCGGGACGCCCGACGCGATGCCGAGGATGTCTGCGGGATCGCCATAGGTGACGTTCCCGGCTTCGGGTACATCGATGTTGATGGCACCGCGGATCAACTCGACGACCTCAGTCGCCCAGGCATTGATCTCCGCGATGGTGCATCCGGGCGCGGTGCAGTTCGCGGCACTCGCAACTTTGCTGATTGAATTCACGGCGAGGATCGCGCACACGAGCGCCGCGGCGGCCCGTGCGGGCCGTCTTCGTTCTTTCATGGATCGCATGGTTCCGGTTCCCTTCCCATCGTGCGTCGTCCCGGACGCAGGGTTGCCTCGACGGCAACGTCGAAACGACGGCGTTGCCGGATCGCAAGCGCTGCGGCGAAGTGCAGGACTGATGGACAGGGTTCAGGCGAAGCGCCGGGTCGGTAGACAAAATGTCGGACCGGTACCTCGCTCTACACTCCTGCTCCGAAGAGTCGTAAAGCACTTACCACGTTTCACCGTGGCATCCCGCATAGAGGGCCGGTCTTCTGGCTTCTGGATCACTCGATGATGCGGGCCTTCCCAGTCGTCTTTCATTCATTTGCCATTTGCGTTAAGCGCGCAATGCAAACAGGACCAGTGGCACAGATCCGCTCATCGTCCCCAGTTACAGCGACGGGCTCGCGCCGGACTTGCACCGGCTTCCCGCAGTTTCCCGGTGCAACATCGCAGTGATTCGCGAAGCACCGGGGAACCGCCTGCAAAAATTTCAACGCGCAAATCTTCGCAGGGCACCCTCTAGCTCTTGATCGAGGTCAACGATCGCCCATGCACACTGGCTTGGCAATATGAACGGCGCCACAAACCCAGTGCCGCGCGCGACTGGGCTCAGAGCCGCTTTAGCGCTCTGGCGGCACGACGGAGGCTCATGAGAGCTGGACGTTCAAGGCCGGCCACCGCGCGGACGATGTGTTCTCGAAGCCGCCAGTTTCCGTGGTTTCCCTCCTCCGACAGGAGATCGCCGTGCAGACCCAACATCATCCTCGCTACAAGAAGCGCATCCCGTGCGAATTCGAAGACGACCAGGGGCACCACCTCGGGATGGTGCTGAACGTCTCTCAGAGCGGCTTGTTCTTGAGTTCGCGGGTGACACCGCGGGTGGGGTCAAAGATCGTGCTGCATCTCTCACCTGGCAGTGGGCCGCGTTCCACCGACGTCGCCGCCCGGGTGGTGTGGAAGCGCAAGGTGCACCGCTCAGCCCAGGTGATGGGGGACGGAGGGTTTGGGCTCGAGATCGAGGGAGCGTGTGAGGGTTACGATCGCCTGATGCGGGATTTGGTGCCCGCGATGGCACATCAGGCGGCGAACGCGCAGGCCACTGCCGAAGAGGGTGGGGCGTGCGAGCCGACGCCAGCGACGTTTTGCGTGCGCGCAGCGCTCGCCGGGACACCCCGGACCCGAAGCCTGGAGATCCGCGCGGTCGACGACCAGGAGGCATGCGCTCGAGCGCTCGGCAGCCTGGGCGAGGGATGGCAAATCCTCGGTGTGGCTCCGGTAACTCCAAAGCCCTAGCGGAGCGACACCGTGTTGGCGGTGCAACGCCGCCCTGTCGGCGCAACATCCGCCCCATTCAGCCTGATTTACCCAGGAATTTCGGGCTTTTCGACAACTGGCAGAAAAAGAGGGCTATTGGTCATTGCTGACAGGCCATCCGGCTGGCAGTGTCGGGCCATGGGTTTTTGGCCTGACGACAGTTTCAAGCGAGACGCGAGCGACGGGCATCCGAAGCGCCCCAGGCGCATCGTCATGCTGGCCTATGACGACGCGCAGATCCTCGACATCACCGGTCCGCTGGAAGTCTTCTCTACCGCAGCGAGCGTGGGCGAGGCAGAGACCGGAGAGATCTCCGGTCCCGCATACTCGATCGAACTCGCAGCCCTGGCTTCCGGCCCCGTGCGTATGTCTTCCGGACTCGAGTTGGTGGCGCGCAGAAGTCTCGACGACGTGTGTAACGATGAAGCTGCCATCGACACCCTGATGGTGCCGGGGGGGACGGGAACCGAGCGCGCTGTTCAGAACCCGGCTCACATCGCCTGGATTCAAGCGTTGGCGCCCCGGGCGCGCAGGGTTGCTTCGGTTTGCTCGGGAACCTTCTTGCTCGCCCGGGCCGGGCTGCTCGAGGGGCGGCGTGTCACGACGCATTGGGCATCCTGTGATCTCCTGGAGAAGTTCTACCCGGGCCTGCGCGTCGATCCCGAGCCCATCTTCATCAAGGATGGCAACGTCTATACGTCGGCCGGTGTCACCGCGGGCATGGACCTCGCCCTCGCGCTGGTCGAAGAAGACTTTGGGCGCCAGACGGCGCTCCAAGTGGCGCGCACCCTGGTGATGTTCTTGAAGCGTCCGGGAGGCCAATCTCAGTTCAGCGCGCAGCTTTCGGCCCAGTTGGCGGAGCGAGACAGTTTGCGCGAAGTCCAGAGCTATATCGTCGAGCATCCGAACGCCGATCTCAGTGTCGAAAACCTCGCTGCGCGCAGTGCAATGAGCCCGCGCAACTTTGCACGAGTCTTCAGCGCCGAAGTCGGGAGCACTCCGGCTCGCTTCGTCGAAACGACCCGGGTGGAAGCCGCACGCACGCGACTCGAAGAAACTCGCGGCGGCGTCGAGGTCATTGCCGAAGCCTGTGGTTTCGGCAGCAGCGAAACCATGCGCCGAGCATTTCTGCGCAACTTGCACGTGGCACCCACGGAGTACCGCGACCGTTTCCGGAGCAATGCCACGGGCCAGACCGACCAGAAGGAGAAGACAGCATGACCGATTCGACGACGAGCGAGAGCAGCAAGACCATCGTAGTGGGCATCGTTCTCTATCCCGACGCCGAAGAACTGGATTGGGCGGGGCCCTACGAGGTGTTCAGCATGGCCGCGCTTGGCCAGGATCAAATGCAGGTGGTCACCATCGCGCAAAGCAAGGATCCCGTGCGCTGTTCCAAGGGGCTGCGGGTGCTTCCCGACCATTCCTTTGAGGACGCGCCCGCACTCGACGTCGTTGTGGTTCCGGGTGGGGCGGGCAGTCGCAGCGAAATGGAAAATCCAACGCTGCTTGCCTGGCTGCAAGAGATTGCTCCGGCCTGCAGCTGGGTGACCAGCGTATGCACGGGTTCGATGATCTTGACCAAGGCTGGCCTCACCAAGGGTTGCCAAATTACGACCCACTGGGGTTGTATCGAAGAACTGCGCAAGCACGCCGTCGACAGCGAAGTACTCGAACGCATCCGCTACGTGCGCGATGGTCGGCTGGTCACCTCGGCGGGAGTCTCGGCCGGGATCGACATGTCGCTCTGGGTGGTGGGACAGATGTTCAGCCCCGAGCACGCGCGCAACACCCAACGCATGATGGAGTACGACCCAGCACCGCCGTATTCTGCGGCGGTGTAGCTCTTGGTGTAGACCAGCTTCCTAATGGGTCCGTCGTCCGCGAAGGACTCTTCGGCGCTGGGCGAGCAAACCGAGAAGGACGAGGGCTGTGCCCTGGAGCAGGACGTGGCTCGGTTCGGGGATTATGACTCCGCCGGGGGGGTCCGAACACCCGCCACGGGGACCGAGTTCCACCAAAAGGTCGAAGCCCGGTGGGAACTCAGTACCGGAATTGTAGGACGTGGTTGCGTCGACCAGAATGCAACCTCGCTGAAAATTCAACGCGCGGCTGAGGTCGGCATCGCAGATATCCGCACCGCGCAGGTCGGTCGGGATGCCTCCCGTGGCGAGCGTGCACGTTGTCCCGTCGGTGACGGCGCCCAGCGCGAACTGGGTCTTGTTGAAGTTTGCGTTCGAAAAGTTCGCGCCGCTCAGATCTGTTTCGCTCAGGTCCGCGAAAGCCAGATCCGCGGCTGAGAAATCCTTGCTCGATAGATTCGAAGCGGAAAAGTCGATCTGCCGCAGGTCGTTGTTCGCAGCGGTGGTAAAGAAGTCATCGGGCACGCTGTTGAAGTCGAAGCCCGACAGGGTGGCGCCGACCAGGCTTGCCCCGGTGATGTCCAGGCAGTCCATGAGCGTGGCGCAGAAGGTTACCGTGGGATCGAAGATGGCGTTGTCGAGATTGGCGCCGGCGAAGTTCGTAGTGCTGTCGAAGTCGATGTTGATGAATCGGGCGCCACTGAAGTTCGCAGAGGTTGTGCATGTCATTGTGGCAGAGGTGTCTACGTTTGCGAAGTTTCCTTCGAACAATGCACTTCGTGCATCGACGCCGCACAGGTTGGCACCCTCGAAATTGGTACAGATCTCGACGCCATCAAAGATGCGACAGCCGGCTCTGGCAGACACCAAGCTAGCGTTCTCGAAGATCACACCGGATAGATCAGTCGCTGTAAAATCCACCCCGGAGAAGTCTCGATCGCTGAAGTCGAAATTTGAAAGATTGGAGTTGATGAAGAGCGCGGCGCTAAAATCGATGACTTTATCCGCACCGGTGCCAAAACTGACGACAGTGAGGTCGAGACCACTCAGATCCGCGTTCGACAGGCTCGAGTTCGTTCCGGTGATGCTGAGGCATGCGCCCATGGGAATACACAGATCGACCACTTCGGTAAAGTCGGTGCTCGCAAGGCTTACGTTCTTGAACGTGGCGCCGGCGATGTTGGCGGTCATGAAGTCGCGTCCCGAGAAGTTGATCAGGATCTCGGGGTTGCTGCTTCCGAATGTCGCGCCTTCAAAGGTCACACAGCCTACGGTGTCACAGAACGGCTCGACGGAGAACAACTCCGCGTCCGTAAAATCGATGCCGTTCATATTCATGCCCGTGATGTTGGCACCGCTGAAATCTGTGCGGGTGAGGTCGGGTCCGTCGATCGTCTGAAAGAAGTCTTGTGGGGTGGCGCCTGCTGAGGTGTCATCGAACAGGTCGGTGAAGTCGATGTTTTGGAAGCTTGCCCCAGCCAGCTTCGCTCCCACGAGGGTGAGACACGACACCGTCGTCTGTTCGAGTGGCGCACAAGAATCTTGCGAAGCGGCAACCGTTCCGCACAGAACTCCGATGCCCTCTCCGTTGCTATCAGGGATTTCATCGAGGATCGCATCCGTCAGGTCGGCCCCATTGAGGTTCGCACCCACGAGATCCGCGCCGGTCATGTCTACATGGTGAAGGTCGAGGGTCGCTCCCACGATCTCTAGCGTCGCGTGGGCAAAGGAGACACCTTTGAGGTTCGGGTATGGGACCGGGGGAGTTTCATCGTCGGTGACTTCCGTAACTCCGTCGGCTTGCTTGACGGTCGCCACTCCCTGAAAGACATCGGCCAAATCCACGTCGTCAAAATTCACGTTGGTGAAGTTGGCACCTTCCAGTTCGGAGGCGTCCAGGCTAAACGTCGCCCCCGAGATCGTGGCACGGACAAATACGGCATTTCGCAGGTCCGCGCCCGACGTCGCCAGTCCGGTCAGTCGCTGTCCCGTGAGATTTGCGCAGCTGAAGATCGTCGCCCTCAGGTCGGGTGTCGGATCGATTGTTGCGACGTTGTCGTCATCGCTGGTGCAGATGTCGTCGCGGCTCTCGGCTGCGTGGCCCAGCTTCGTGAAGAAGTCGTTGGGAAGCCCCGAGAAGTTCTGGTAGCTGAGATCGGCTCCCGCGAGAACTGCTCCATTCCAGAGTGTGAGAGCATTGAAATCGAACCCGCTGGTCGGGGTAACGGACGTGTGGCTGAGATTCGCATTGGTGAAATTCACGCACTCAGCGCTGGCGTTGGTGATCGCGCCCCCAGCGAATAAGTCGAGTGGGGCTTGGGTGAAATCCGTGCCGCTGAAATCAGCAGCCTCCTGGTCGTTGCAGTCGGTGCTGCCCACCAGACTTGTCGCGGAGAAAGTGGGGCAGGTGGTGACCGAATCGACCGTCCTGCAGATCGTTGCGTCCTTGAGGCGAATGCCGTCGAGGGTCGCGCCGGTGAAGTCTGCACCGCTGACGTCGCTGCCCTCGAAGTCGGCACCGGTCAAAGTGATGCTCGAGGAATTGTCCGAAAAATTGTAGTCCTGGAGATCTGCGCTTCTCAGCTTGATGCCGCTGAGGTCGGGATCGACGAATTGGAAGAGCTCGGTAGCAGCGTTGGGTGCACCCAGCATGTCGGTGGTGACGAGGGACGCGAAGCTCGTATTCGAAATATCTGCACAGTCGAGCATTGCCCCAGTGATCTCAGCGCAATCGACGCCCCCGTTGCAGCTGCTCACGAGGCCATCGAGCGTTGTGTTGCCCAGGTCGGCATCGACGAACTTGGTGTTGGTCACCGTAACCCCGGTGAGGTCTGCACCGCTCAGGTCGTAGCCCGTGAGATCCAGGCCGCTCAGGTCCGAGCCGCTGAGATCGACTCCGGAGAACATCGTGGTGTTGGTACCGATGAGGCCATCGAAGTAATCATCGAACTGCACGTTGGTGAATTTGGCACCCGTCAACGTGGCCCCAGTGAAGTCGACCCCCGTGAGGTTGGCACTGTCGAAACTCCAGTTGGTCAGGGTGACTCCGGTGAAGTCGAAATTGCTGAGATCTTGCGAGTCGAGATTCACTCCCAGTGCGTCGGCCGCAGTCTCACCGGCCCCGGGGATGAACGAAACCGTGTCCTCGAACAGGCTGGTAGAGCCCGTGAGATCTACGCCAGCCAAAATGATGCCGTCGAGTTGAGAACCACCGCCGCCGTTGAGTTGGGTGGCGCTATCGAACTGAGCGCCGGTGAAGTTCACTCCAGAAAGATCGGAAACCGAGAAGACTGCACCCGAAAGATCGGCGTTGCTGAAATCGACGTTCGTGAGATCGGCGCGGGTGAATATCGCACCCGAAAGATCGGCGTTGCTGAAATTGGCGTTCGTGAGATCGGCGTCGGTGAATATCGCGCCGTCGAAGAAAGTTGACGTCAGCATGGCGCCCACGAGAGACGTAGACGTACCGATGAAGGTCGCACCGCTGAACGTGCCGCCGCCGCCGTTGCTGCCGTCGAGAATCGCGTCGTTGAAGTACACACCGGCCATGCTGGCATTGGATAGATTGGAGGAGGTGAGGTTGGCGCCGGTGAAATCCAGACCGGTGATGACCGCTCCGCTGAAGTTGGCACTGACGAGGCTCGACCCTACGAAATCCACCATGGCCGCTACAACGTTTGCGTCGCTGAAGCTGGCGTTGTCGAGGTCCATGTAGCTGAGGTCATTGACCAGCGTGCTGAGTGCCGAGCACGCCAATATGTTGTCGAAGGTGACACTGCGCATACGAATGTTGTGTTTGCCGGCGACCAGACCCGTGTCGACGAACACCCCCGAAAAGTTTGCGCAATCACCACAGTCTTCGGCGAAGTTGTCGATGTCACCTACGTTGGTGGTGCAACCCAAGTTGGCGAAATCGAGCACGACGTTGCTGAAGCTTGCGTTTGTGAAGTCGGTGCCGCCGAGTTTGGCCTGGACAAAGCTCGAGTCGGTGATCGTGGTGTTGCGGAAATCGGCCTTGATCCCGACCGGATACTCGCTGGCAAAAGCCGCGCAAAGAGCGATGTCGTCCGCGTCACCGGGGGTGATCTCGCAAATGGAGTCAATCAGATCGAACTTCGTGTCTGTAAAGTTCGAGCCTTCAAAGCGGATCCCGGCGACAAATACGTCGGAAAAATCCCCATCCTCAAAATCGAGATTGCGCATGTCCGAGCCGCGCAGATCAGAGCGGCTCAGGATCGTCAGGCCCTCAACCAGCGGGTTCATCCCCGTCGGGTCGTCGCCCCAAAGCATGCACCGGGTCGGAGACAGCAAACAGGGTTCGGAGATGCCTGCGAAGACGGCGCCGGTGAGGACGGCGCCTCGAAAATTGGCCCCCGAGAAGACGAGCAGGTCTCCCACTGTATCTGGACCGAAGTATGTGGAGGTAAAGATTGCGTTCGTGAAGTCAGTTTCGACAAACGAGGGACAGATGTCCGGAAAGTCGCTGGATGAATCTCCGTCTGGATCAGGGACGCAACTGAACTGGGTATTGCTGAAATTGGTACCCGTGAAAATTGCTCCGTCGAAGTTTCCCGCGCGTACGATGGCTCGCTGGAACTTGGCACCGGTGAAGTCGGCGTCCGTGAAAATTGAGAGTCGAATGTATATATTGTTGAGTATTGCAGACGTCAAGATTGCGTTGTTGAAGTCGGAGTCGGTGATGTCGGTAAAGGAGAAGTCTGTCATGTCGAGATCAAATGGAGTTCCGATTGTTTGGATCCCGTCTATAGATTCAAATTTATGGACGTGTCCGGCGTGATCCGTGACGCCGCCTTCATCGACAAACAACGTCTGCGCCGACGCTCCGCTCGAAAGCGAAAGCGCCGCGCACAAGACCAGCAGCAGGCCAGGGCGCCGTCCGAGCCAGGCTCGAGGTTTGGATGTCAGCAACGTCAACTTCATCGCAGTACTCAATCTCCGAAGAGTTCGAGGATGTCACTCCCTCGAACAAATCGCGTCGGGTGAATGGCTTCAGCCAATTGCTCCAGGCTGATTCCGTCGGGTTTGATGTCTTGCAGCCAGCGGCGCTGAATGCGTTTGTACTCCCCGGACGTCAAGCCGAGGTTTCGATGGTATGAGAACAGACGATCGAGATCTTCTAGCGCCTGGTAGGCGTCAAATTGTGAATTGGGTCGGTTGCGCAAATAGCGGCGGAACTCGAAGCCCAGTACCCGGCGTGTAGTACTGGTAGCCAAGTAGTCGTCCAATGCCGCCTGCAAGGCCTGGCGGACATGCTCCGCGCGATTTCCATCCTTTCCGAACAGTCGATCGAAGCGATCGGCCACGGCTTCCGCGTCCCGTGCGAGGACGCGCGAAATCGACACGGTGACCCGGTCGGATGACCGGTCGGGCAGGTCACTGCCGACATCATCAATGATGCCGGCGCCATCGAGGCGGCCGTGGATGGCCCGAGGTGAGTCCGTGCGGGCCTCGATCTCGAGTCGCGCCAGCAGGGCTTCGTCCGATGGCATGAAGGGTTCTGCGCGCCAGGCCGTGGGTGCCGGCACGATTTCCTTGCCAAAGAATACGCTCGAAAAATCGTCCCGGGTCGCACCGGTGGGGTGCAGGTCGGGAGGGGCGTCGGCCAGAGTCCAATCGAAGTCAGCGGCCGCGATGGCGCGGTTGTTGGCGTTCAAGCCCGCGACGGGAAACGACGCCAGGTTTGCGTCTGCCGTATACGGATTGAGCAGGCCAAAGCTCGCTGTCTTTCCGCTGCCAATGAGTTCGATTGCGCCGTTGAGGTGAATCGTATTGGCGACGAGGTCGACGCCCGCATCACTCGCGAGCGATCCGTCGAGGCCCAGGTAACGACCGGCGCTGCGCAGCACGATGGCGATTCGGGCGGCGATGACATCGATCGTGACCGCCGACAGATCCCCGATCAAGGCTTCCAGTGCGCCTGGCTTTCCGATCGTGAGCGCACCCCCTACCGAGAGCTTCTCGCCCTCGGACATGGCAAATTTGTTGACGTCGAAAACCAAATCCCCGCTCCGCTTTCCGATCGTCGCGGTGGTCGAGGCGCGTTCCGTCACGGGGATCTCGCCGCTGAACCCGTCGAGATCTGCCTCGGGAGTCGCGAAGATCTCGACACTGTCGGCGCGCACCATCTGTATTGCACCGTCGCCGCCAAATTCGACGCGCGGGAAATCTGCTGACGTAGGATCCAGGTTGATCCTCAAGCTGCCCGTTGTCAGCAGATCGATATCGCCGTCGATCCGCAGGTGCTCGCGCACGTTCAAGGTGAGGTCTTCATCCTTGCCCGCCATGACCGCTGAGATATCTTCGGTGAAATGCAGGGTGTCCCCGGTCAGCTCGGCCGTGTTTTCGATTTCCACCGTTCCGTAATACGTCTGGTCTGTGATCGTGGCCAGATGGACATCCGTGATGCGGATACTCAGCGGGTCATTGACCTTTCCAATGACGAGGGAGTTGAGCTGGATGTCAGCGTCGCGGTCCGGCAGGTCGGCGCTGACTTTGACGTCGAAATCGCCTCCGCCCTTGCCGAGCAAGGTGAGGTCTACCCCCTGCAGGAACGGGTCGCTGCCGACCAACATCTTCGAGGCGATCTGGGTCGTGAGCTCGACATACCCAGCAATCGATTCGAGGGTGTAGTGGAGCAATGGAAAACTGCTCCGCAAATCGAATTGACTCAGATCCGGGAGCGCATCGAGCGAAGCCATCGCGCAATCTACGGCGCCTTCGCAGATGTCGGCACTATCGTGGCGAATCGTGAAGCGCAGGGGATCGAGCGCGGGACCCGATTCCCCCTTGTGAAAAATTACGTCCAGATCGCTCGCTCTTACGATCCCGCTCCCGTTGGCAGCGAGGATGATCTCGTCGGCGGTGATGTCCACGCTGTCGTAGGCGGTAAGGTCCGTGTCGGTCGCGGTTACGTCCTGGATTGTGACGGTTCCCTGGCCGAGGGGGTCGGCGGCTCCGGCCGTCAGCTCGAGCTGAGCGACCGAACCGGCGGTGCCTGGGAAGTAGGGAACGAACGTTGCCGCTAGATCCGTAATCGTGATGTTCCCAGCATCCGAAACCAGGCGGAGGGTTCCGATCTCGTTCGGCCCTTGGATCTGGATCAACCCGGCGATCAAGCTTTCACCGTTTATGGCGATGCCCAAATTATCGACGAAGCCCGCGTCCTGGCGGATCTCGAATACAGTGTCGGGCGGGTCGCCGGAATCGGCGGTGTCGACAAAATTGAACTCCGTCGAGTTGGTGGTCACGTCGACAGCAGGAGTTTCACCGTTGCCCGCGAGTTGGCCATCCACGCCCGCGCGAAGTCTGATCGCGTTGGCGGTGAGGATCACAAGCTGCCCGAAGCTCAGGTCGCCGTCGGAGCCCGCGTTTCCGGCGTTTATCTCAATTCCGGTTTCGGAAACGATTTCGAAGTTGTCCACGCTCGTCGCGTCGCCAATGACGAGTGAATGATTCGCGTTGATGACCAGGTTTGCCAGGTTGTAGGTAGTCGACGAGCCCGAGGATTGATTCCAGTCGATCATGGCGTCGTCCGCGCGCAGCACAATTCGCAGATCCATGAATTCGACGTATTGTGCTGCGCTATTGAGTTCCACATTTCCCTCGAAAGTGTCGAGCTCGAGGCGCAGGGCGGAATCGTCGTCGGGATCGTCGTGGGTCGTCAGGAGCGGGGCGCCAAGGCTGTCGCGAATTTCTTCCAGAACATCTTTCGTGATGTCTGCCTCTTGGGAAAGCAAAATGGCAATGGGCGTAGTCGCAGGCGAGCTGGCGAAGTCAATCAGAGCGGGAGTGAAGAGTTCTGAAGCGTCGTCGTCCTGGCTGCGCTCGAAGTCGGTAAATGTGGGCACATTCTCGCTGGCGAAGTCGTAGATCGAGATGCTGAGCGGGACCGAACCCTCGGTATCGAGCAGGTCATCGGCGCGGAGTTCGATCGTGTTCGCCCGGATTTCCAGATTGAACGAAGCGTTTCCTTGTGCGAAGTCGGAAACGAGATCGAGATTGTCATCACGCGCGATTGTGACGTGTTCTCCCGAGAGGATGAGGCGGTTGGTCGCCAACGGCAGGTTGTCGAAGTCGGTGATCAAGATGCTCGGCGGCGGTGCAAATAATAGACTGCCGTCGTGGTCCGAGTGGACGACATAGATATCCGGTGCGACGCCGTTGAAGAACTTATCAATCAAAGGAAGGTTGTTCTGCGCGATGGCGTCGTCCTGGCGGAAGACGAATGTTGTGACCGGCACGGTGTCTCCACCCGCTCCCCGGAAAGTCGGCCGGTTTTCAGCAGCTGCATTGTTGTCGAGTATGACCCGCGATTCGATTTGCCCCGCCAGGCCATCGCCGGCCACCAGGCGGATTTCGTCTGCGTCAATGTTGAAGCTCGTATCGGTTTCACTCCCGTCCAAGCTTCCATCGAAGCTGAGGTCGCCGGTTCCCGACATGCCTGCGCGAATCACCAGCACCCCGCCGGCGTCAACCTTGAACTCGTTGTTGAGATCCCGGGTATAGGCGAAGGAATCGAGACCGCCGATATCGAGGTTCTGTACCTGAAGGCTACCGCCGGTGAACACCGGGTCGATCGTGCCGAACGCGTGAAGCGAGAGGGATGTGTCTTCCAGCTTGCTGTTGGCAATCTCGTCGACGCCGCCGATCCCCCCAGCATCCGAGCGCAGGGCGTAGTTTACGCCGGCGACACCCGACACGAACTGAGTGGTGTTGTTGGGGATGGTTGCGTCGGTGATGGAAGCCGACTGCCGCAGTGTGAATGCGGTCGAGCTACCCATGAGATCGAAATTGACCTGCTCCACCATACCGGCCGCATCCAGCGCGAGGACCCGGGGTGCATCGACCAGGCTTCCGCCGCTGGCTCCGCTTCCGGCCCAGAGGGTGATTTCGTTCGCGGTAAGGGTCGGCGTCGAAGCGCCGTTGAACGTGAGGTCTCCAGCGCCCCCGGCGCCCCCGCGCAGCAACATCGAAGCGCTACTGGTGAGCGTCAAGTCGGCGTCGATCGAGAGTCCCGCCTCATCGGTGTTTGTGAGTGTCCCCAAGGCCCCCGCCGTAATGCTGAGGTCAATGGGGTGGGCGACGCTGGCGGCGTTGATCTCGCTGGCGAGGGTGCTCCCCACCGCGAAGGCATCGAAAACTTCGAGGTTCAGGCTGGACTCCACGTTCAACGTGCTGCCGGTGAAGTTGATGTCTTCTTTTGCAGAGAGGGTCAACTCGTCGCTGAGCGCCAGATTGACACCCGTGAGTTGAATGTCTTTGTCGAAGGATCGCAATGTGAGCTGATCCAAAGCGGTTGCAGGAACGATGAACTGGGTGGTGACGGGCGCGTTGTTGCCGTCGATCGTGGCATCTTGGCTGATCGTCAGCTCTTCCGGGTTCGCGGTGCCGGCACCATCAGCGAATTGCAACCCGCCACCCGTGAGAACGACCTCTGAGGTTGCAAAGGCTCCAGTGCCGTCCCCCGCAGTGAGATTGATCTGGTCAGCGGCCAGTTCGATCGAGCCGAATGTGCTGTCGATGCTCAAATTCTGACCGCGATCGGCCCCCGCTGAGATATTGATCCGGCTGTCGGCGAGCAGTTTGATGCCGCTGGTGCCTGTCGCCTGGAGGCTTGTGAACAGGCGCGCGGCGATCGTAATATCGCCATCTTCGTCGGGGTCGCTACTCGTGTTGCGAGTATCGATCGTGGCTTCGCCGATCGTCACGTTCGAGTCGCTGAGTACGACGAAGTCTCCGCCGCCGGTTTTCAGCATGGGATCCGTCGTTACGCTCCGACGGTCAATGATCTCAACGCCCCGAGCATCACCCACGACCGTTACGGTAATATCGCCGCCTACGAAATCGCTGTCGGAATTTTCCGTGTCGATCTCGCCGTAGATATTGACGAGGGTCTCTCCGTCCCCGCCGGGGCTCGTGATGGCATCCGTGAATGCAACGAGGTCGACCTTGCCTCCATCGGTGACGATGACCCCAGTCGTTGCAATCTCGACTTTCCCGCCGGCCTCGCTGAAGCTGCTGCCATCATCGCTGACGGTGAGGGTTCGGACCGCCTGGACAAATACGTCCCCGCCCCCCGAATCGAGGGTTCCAGCGACGCTGACGTCGGCGCCGAATAAATCGATATTCCCCCCATCGGTGTCGATCGTCTTTGTGGCATTGAGATTAACGTTGATGCCGCTGAGCAACACCGAGCCGCCGCCGGTTTCGATCAGCGCATCGATCGTGAGGTCACCCAGCAACGCGTAGTTGATCGTCTCGTGTTCGAGTTCGGGTTGACCCGAGTCGTTCGCTCGGAAGTCGAGGTCGAGAGTCAGATTGCTGTCGTTGTTGCTGATCGTGTTGCTGATCGTGATGTCGCCAGCGGCGAACAGGGACAGCGAAGCTTTGGTGTCGAACAGGGCGCCGCCCGAAAAAATCAGGTCAGCCTTGAAGTTGATATTCCCAACCTCGTCACCCGCATCACTCCCTTCGCCCTGGGTCGTGATGGTGACGTTCGCACCGCTCAGTAGAACTTCCTTGAGCAGGTCGACTTGAATCTCAGAGGGGTTAGAACTGCCAAACACCGTAGTAGTGAAGACTAGATCGGGGTCATAGCTCCCGTCTTCGATGAGATCGTCGTCCAGGCAAGTCGTCGTGCAAATCGCCACGATGTCAATGTTGAATGGATCGAGCAACCACTCCCCACCGCGATCGTCCGCGTTGCCACTGCGCGCATAAATCAGCGGACTGCTCAACACGTCGAGATGCTCGAGCCCCGAGGTCTCGACAAAGCCACCATTACCAGAATCGACTCCGCCGAGCGCAGAGATCGTGCCGTAGCTGCGCGTACCCCCGTCCGACCACACGATGATCTTGCCACCGTCGCCCGAGTGCGTGGCATCCGCCCGCAACAGGGTGTGCTTGCCGACGTAAGTGCTCTTCGACGTCCGGGTGCCGGCTGCTCCGCCGCGATCGCCGCCGACCAGGATCTCGCCTCCGCCGGAGTGCCCGGATGCGTCCAGCACGGCTTCGTCTGCGATGGCCACGTAGTCGCCGAGAACGGCAATGGTTCCCCCGACACCGCCTACCTGGGAGTTTCCTGCGTCGAGTATCCCGCCACCGGAGACTTCGACCAGACTGCCTTCCCCCGCTTCGAGTCTGATTTCACGGGCTCGAATGCGCCCCTGGTTGCGAATGGCGAAGGAGAGCATGTCCCCGGCCAGCAAACGCACGCTCCCCGTTCCAGCGTCGATCGTCCCCGAGTTGTCGATCGCCGGGAGTTCGTCGAACTCTCCTGCATCGCTCAGTCGGCCTGGGTCGGGGAGTTGCGCGTGGATCACCACGTTGCTGTCGTGTTCGCGCAACCAAACCTCTTGGCCCACCACGGCGGTCAAGGTGCCGTCGGCGATGTAGATCTCTCCGCCGTTGGTGATGCGGGCACCGATCAGCAGCGCGCTGTCGGCGTGAATTTGGCCGAAGTTGTGCACTTCGCCGTTGATGTTTTCGGCGTGGAGATCTCCCGCCCGGAAATCCTGCACTGAAACGTTGCCCGCGATCGTGACCAGGCGCGTCACATCGATATAGGATCCGTCGGCAAAGGTCACTCCCGCTTCGTTGGCGAACACGCATGACTCGCAGTCGATCCGCCCGCGAAACACCGAAGGTGAAATCCCCTGCGCCTGATTGAGCACGCTATCACCCTGGTTCTGAATGAACGTCAGGGTGTTGTCGGCTTGCTGATCCATGACGTCCCAATGGATCACCGCCCGACTCGTATCCTGCTCGAATGTCGTGTGGGTCTGGGTGTTTTCGGTGAAGGCCCCGTCCTGGGTCGTTGCGTTGCCGATCGCGGTTGCGGTGGATTCGTTCGCGAAGCTCACGCTGGCGGGGCTCACGAAGAAGCTGAACAAGGTGAGCCAGGCAACCCGGCGCTTCCACGGGCCGTTGCGCACGCGCAGATGCTCTGCCAGGCGAGGGGAAGACTTGCCTCCCCGGCTCCGGACACCACCCTCGCGTTTGAAATTACAATCTCTCATTGCCAACCACTCATCCGTTTCTGCTTGCTCCCGCCTTCATTTCGTCTTCCACATTCAACCGAAACCCGCCTGCAAACTCGCTCGAGATTGCCGTTCAGTACATGATGCTGAAGAGGAAATGAAACTTACCCTTCGGGTCAATTTTGACCCGGCCAGCCGAGTTGCTGTGCGATTCCACGATGCCCCGGGCCCAGTCGGCGCGCAGGCGCATGTTTCCCTTGAACGTCGTTTCCAACCCTACACCAGCGGACATCAATAGTTGGTCGGTTTCGAAAACACCCTCGCCGCCGTTGCGGTCGCTGTACCCGACGTCGAAAAAGCCGCGAAGCACCAGATCCCAGTCAGGTCGGCCATACACTTGCTGGGGGCTTGCGCGAAAGTCGCCGATCAGGGGGACGCTCAGGGGTTGCCGTCGGATCGACAGGGCGCGGGGCAAGTGGAAGCGATACTCGACGCTACCTATATAGACGGAGTCGCCGACCGACGCGCCTTGCTCAAAGCCCCGCACGCTGTACAGGCCCCCGATCAGCTGGGAGATCTGCGGGATCAGGCGGTAGTTGAAGGCGTATTGGCCGCGAATGCTGAGCGCAATTTCGTGTGCGAGGGTCGAACTCTCGGCCGTCGTGGGATCGGCCCAGGCCTCGCGGTTGAGCAGCGGTTCGAGATAATGGCTGATCCCGATGTTCCAGTGCAGCGCGACCCAATCTTTGGCGGCATCCGGGCGACTCTGGGCACTGAAGTCTTCGTTACTTCCCTTCGCACTGCCCACCTCGACGCTCAGACGACTGCGCAGGCTCGAGTACTCGTTGACGCGCTCGATTTTGGCACCAAAGGTTCCGGTCGAAAGGTCGAGGTTTCCCTTGTTGCCGAGCGTTGTGTTCTTGAACTCCACTCGGCGAAGTTTGGCGACGACAAAGGTGTCGATGAACAAATTGTTGCGCTGCCAAGTTTCGTAGATCAGTTCGCCAGCGAGGTTCCAGTCCGTGGTGATCGCCTTGTCGACCTGGGAGAGTTCGGGTTCACCGAAGCCGATGGCGACTCGGCTAAATCCTCCCGATGCGCGCAAACGCAGACGGTCACTTCCCCACCACGGAATCTTGTCTCGGTTGATCCAGCTCCGCCATCCCGGCTCGAAGCCGCTGTTCTTCATCCAACGCGGGCGCTGCTCGCCGAACCAGGGCAATTCGTAGGAACCGTTGATGCCATTGAGATTGTCGAAGCCGGCGTTCAGGTATTCGAGATTGAGGATGTCGTCACGATTGGTGAGCTGGCGGTGAATGAACCCCAGGCGACTTTGCCAGTTGTTGGTGCGTGCGGTGCCGGTGTCTGCAACCTGCAGGTATGCGGTAAAGGGGCGTGCCTCGTGAACTCGATAGTCCAACGCCACGCCGGTGCCGTCTTCAGAAGCTGCGAGCGCTGCCTCTACATGGCGACCGGGATGTCGATTCAGCCGAAACAGATAGTCCTCGAGCACGTCTTTTTGAATCAGATCCGTGGTTCCCTCGCCGGCGTAGATCAGGGGTTGCAGAGGAGACTGATCGCGAATCTCGTTGTGGTATTTGTGATCGACCACCCAGTCACCCCGGATACGGTCGCCCACGGCGATGGTGCGGACTTCGTGAATTCGCCCGGTCGATATCAAAAATCTCAGCAGCTGCCGCGGTTCGTGCTCGGATTTGACGCGCAGATCCTTTTCGCTGCGCGGATCGATGTCGAGCGGGTCGGGCAGGACGTAGACGCCCAACAGGCCGAGTTGATGAGTCGCGCGCAACAGTGAGCGAGAAATTGTCGCCAGCGCACTGGCGTGAAAGCGGGCCAGCGGCTGCGGATCACCCGTGAGGGTTACGCGCTCGATTTCAGCGCCTGGGCGGGGAGCAACATATCCGCTGGCTGTGGGTTGGAGATCGACTGTGTGGGGGAAAATATGCACCAGCCAGGGATGGTCGGGGTGGGGCTCGCGGTAATTGAGGGCGAAGCCGTCCACCTCGAACACCGGGCCGTCGGCACCGGTTTCCGACCGGGTTTCCGAAAATGCCGGTAAGCTCACGAAAATGCTGTACAAAACGGCGAACAGGACGAGACGTCCGCGGTTGCGGAATGGGGGGCGCGTCGGGAACCCAGGGGGGCAGACCCGGCTCATCGACCAGTCTCTCTAAACGCGGGCATGGGAGCCTACTCGCTTTGTACGGCAGTTATCTGTTTGGGGGTGTACAGCCTTTGACACCCACAGCACTGGAAGTAGTTCGCCTAAATCACGGAGAGAACACGCCTTTGAGCGAATCTCTCCCGGGCGCGCCCCACTTTAGCGAGCATATGCAAAACATCGAGCCGATCGGGGGACTTACTCGATCCCCGCCGCCACGGGGAGCGCTCTCCATCTTGGCCGAGATCCGGGCGAGATCGATCATCGGATCTCAACGTCCGGTGGTCATCGATGCGATGATCTGTTTCAGGTCGGCTGCGTTCGCTTCTTCGAGCGGAGCGCACGAGCGCAGTTTCTCCGCTTCACCCGGGTTGGAACACGCGTCGGCAAAGGCCCGCCATGCCGCCGCACCCGCGAGTTCTGCTTCGGCCTAAAGCGCAAACTGATCCGGCAGCGCCAGCCCATCGAACAGGCCCAGATACTGGTGCTGCAGCTGTGGATTGTCTTTTAGCATCTGTTCCTGCATCGCCGCCGCGTCGGGCTCCAGGGATTCGACCCGCTGAGCGATTTCTTCTTCGCGCCCGGCGCAGCCGAGCAGGGTACTGCGCTGGTCCTCATCGCCGATGGCTTCCGCCCAGGCGCGATAACGCGAGGCGGCGATTCTTTCGGCGAGCGCTGCGAATATACGTTGATCTTGGGAGCTGTACTTGGCGATTGCGGGCCCGACGAGCTCCGCGATGGTGATGTTCTTTATCATTGAGCCTCATTGGGTAAATTCGGTTTGCCGGATCGTGCTCTCGCCGGCCGGTGACCTGTCACCCAGTTTAGCCGTTGTGTTGTTCCACGTCGCTTGTCCGGAGCCGAAGGTGAGCTGCTGTGGGGTTGATCGAAACCGGAAAGGGGAGCGCTATCGTGCGCTGAGATGACAGCTCGGCATCGGGTGCGATCGCGGGTTTGGGAGGGAGAAGAAGCAGATGAAGTGGGTGCTCTACGGGCTGGTGGCGTGCCTGGCGCTTACGTTTTCGTTCTTCGCGCTCGGGGCCAACTTCGAACGTTTCATGAATCGGGTCGAGCCGCTTCCACTTCCAGTCGTGAGTGAACACGCTCGGGCGCTGCATCGGTCATCGTTCGTGGTCGACCTGCACGCAGACTCCTCGCTGACGGGGCGCGACTTGCTCGAACGCTCGGAGGTCGGCCATGTCGATTTGCCTCGGCTGGTCGAGGGCGGCGTCGGGCTGCAGTTCTTTACTGCGCCGACCCAGGTTCCGCTGTCCTCTGATATTCACGCAACCGACGGCAACGACCTCGACTTGTTGACCCTGATGGAGTTCGCACAGCGGGGCCCGTCTGGTCTGTCGAGTCCGTACCGACGGGGAATGCTGCAGGGAGCCCGGATCCGTCGCACGGTCGAACTCTCTCGGGGCCAACTGGTCTTGATCCGGACGCGTGCAGATCTCGAGGCGCTGCTCGACGCGCGCGCCAGAAACGAGAACCGGATCGGAGCCCTGCTCGGACTGGAAGGCGCGCAGGCTCTGGAGAATCCAGCAACAGATTTGGCGCGCTTTGATCTCGCTGGCGTTCGGATGATCGGTCTCACGCACTTTTTCGACAACGCCTATGCGGGTTCGGCCCACGGAATTGAAAAAGGCGGGCTCACGCCTCTGGGTCGCGAGTTGGTGGCGGGCATGGTCGACCGGGGCATCATGATCGATCTCGCGCACGTTTCGCCTACGGCCATAAATGAAGTGCTCGCCATGGTGAAGGTTCCAACGGTGGTTTCCCATACCGGAGTCAAGGGAACCTGCGACAACCCCCGCAACCTTTCCGATCGACAGGTGCGCGCGATCGCTGAGGGCGGTGGGGTGATCGGAGTGGGGTACTGGGTGACGGCGGTCTGTGGGACGTCGCCCCAGAAGATTGTCGCCGCGATGCTCCACATCATCGCGCTGGTGGGAGACGAGCACGTTTCTCTGGGCTCGGACTACGACGGTTCGACCACCGTCGCCTTCGATACCAGTCAGTTGCCCGTGCTCACCCAGGCCATGATCGACGCCGGGCTCTCCGATGCATCCATCGCAAAAATTTTGGGTGGAAATATTTTGCGGGTCATGCGACAAGTACTGCCCGCAGGATGAACCCCCGCCCGGGCGGGCAAACCCGCGACGCGACAGGCCTTTGCAATGGTTCCGTCGGGTTGGGTTCAGCCGGAACCCGAGCCATCTCTAGAATGAGGGGAATTAACACCGCATGGACTTCGGGTTTAATTGGCCGATGGCCTCCGTGGAGTTCAGGTCGAACCCAAAATTCCCGATAGAAAATCCGTGCTTGCCGGTTTGTGATGTGTTCGGTGTCGCGCGCCAATGTGTGCGTGCGAAATTCCGTACTATCGGAGCCTCGAAGCGTGGCGGGGCTTCACGCGGGTCGAACTTTCGGTTTTGAAGGACAAAAGTTGGGAATGGTTTCCGGTTTCAACACGAACATTCGCCACCGCGGCGTTCTCTTCCACGTCCAGAGTGAGGCGAGTGGTGTCAGCAACCCGCACATCCTCACGCACTTGTTCAAAGGCGGAGACATCCTCGCCTCCATGAAGGGCGAGTACGCCGACATGCTCGGAGCGGATGATCTCGATCAACAAGTCCGATCGATGATGGAAAACCAGCACAAGACCATGCTGCGCGGTCTGACCAGGGGAGAACACGACGAAGCGATCGTTTCGCGTCTGGGCCCCAATATTTTTGACGACGAGAAGGGGCCGGACACCGATGTTACTATTCCTCCGCCGGAGATCGTCGAGCCAAGCCCGGTTGCGACCAAGGCTTCAGAGGAGACGCCCGCAGGTGCAGCGCCTTCCAATGGAACAGAGCCCGAGTCGGCGAAGGAGCAGCTGACCCGCGCCTTCGGTGACGGTGTGGTGTCACAGAAACCCTTGGACGAAGTCGTACTCGATTTTCTCGTCGATAACGCACGTAAGCGCAAGCGTCCGCCAAAGTGACGCTGCGAGAGCCCATGCGTAAGGGCTCGAGCGACGAACTTTCGGTGCGGATGTATCACGTATCCAAGTCGTACTCGGCGGGTACGTTTGCGCTGCACGACGTGAGCCTCGAGTTCAAGCGCGGCGAGTTCGCATTTCTCACCGGTTCCAGCGGCGCGGGCAAGACCACCTTGCTCAAGCATTTGTTCGCCGCCGAACGTCCAAGCGAAGGCCAGATCCTGGTGCTCGGTCGCAACATCGCCCGGCTCGAGGGGGCGGCCATTCCTTATCTGCGCCGTCGCATTGGAGTCGTGTTCCAGGACTTCAAACTGCTGCAGAATCGCACCCTCGAAGAAAACGTCGGGATGTCGTTGGACGTTCTCGGCACGCCCCGCCGCGAAACCCGCAACCGAACCTTTCAGGTGCTCAAACAAGTGGGGCTGCAGCACCGGCGTTTCCATCATCCGCTTTCGCTTTCGGGAGGTGAGCAGCAGCGGGTCGCGATCGCCCGGGCGCTGGTGAACCAACCCGAAATCCTGCTCGCAGACGAGCCCACGGGAAATCTCGACCCGGAGCTCACCCTCGAAATCATGGATCTGATCGTCGATTCCGCGACCCGCGGTACCACCGTGATCGTCGCCACTCACGACATGCACTTGATCGAGCGCTACGGCAAGCGGGTGGTGCGTCTCGAAGCAGGTCGCGTCGTCGAGGATATCCCCGCCACTGGGCGTATTGTGTGAGTCGAGTCCGGACAGTCATTTTTCTCCTGATCCGGACCGCGTTTCGCGGCATGCGCTCGAGCGGTGTGACGTGCATTGCCGCAATCGTGACGATCGCGGTAACCCTGGTCCTGGTGGGAGCCTTCGCGTTGCTGGTGGGCAATATGAGCGGGATGCTCGAGCGAATCGGCCAAGATCTCCAGGTCACCGCCTACCTCGAACCCGATCTTCACATGGAGGAAGCGCGCCTGATCGCCGTCCGGGTGGCGACGGTCGAAGGCGTCCATTCCGTGAGCCTGGTATCGCCGGAAGAAGCCATGGCTCGCTTCGAAAAGACCGCAGGTGCCGCAGCCATGCTCGAAGGCCTGGACAGCAACCCGCTGCCGACGTCGATCGAAATATCACTGCTGCCCGAGCATCGCACCGAGCAGGGTCTCCAGATCGTGGCAGAGGCTCTCGAAGGCCTGCCCGGAATTGCGGAACTTGCCAAGGGGCAGGAATGGATTGGCGGATACACTCGGGCTGCAGCGCTGGTCCGCTTCATCGCCGTGGGCCTGGGCGCCGTGTTGGCGATTTCGGCGCTGATGATTGTCGCCAATACGATTCGTCTCGCGATCTACTCCCGGAGCGACGAACTCGAGATTCTTTCCCTGGTCGGGGCGTCCCGCACCTTCGTTCGCGTGCCCTTCTTGTTGGAGGGAACGCTGCAGGGCATGGCCGGTGGGTTGCTTGCCGTGCTCCTGCTCTATATCGCTTTCGAACTCTTTGCTCCTCAAATTCAATTCGGCCTTTCCTTCTTTCTGGGTAGCGCGAAACCCCGCTTCTTCGACTTTGGCGAGTTGATGAGTCTGGTGCTGGGCGGGGCGACACTTGGAGCCATTGGATCGCTGGCTGCGCTGCTGGGATGGCGCGGAAACTCGGGTTAAGTCGTGTCCGCCCGGGATTGCTCTCGTCTCGCGAAGGCTGATTATTTTCGAAGGGCTGCCAGTGCATTGGTTCTCGTCGCAGCCCTGACCTCCGCGACTGGGGCTCGAGCACAAGAAGAGGTTGATGAATCCGAGGGCGGACTGCTCAACGAACTTCGTGAGCAGATCCTCGATGCCCGGAAACGCGTCGGACAGAAGGAAGAAAAAGAGCGCGAGATCTTTGGCCGCCTCGAAGAGATCGACCGCAGAGTCGATGCGCTGACCCGCAAGGTCGCGGCTGCCAAGATCGCCGCCGAAAGCGCGCAAGTGGCCCTGGCCGAGAGCCTGAAAAATGAGGCCCGGGCGCAAGCAAAACTCGACCGAACTCGCGACGCCATGAGCAAGCGGGTCGTCGGTCTATACAAAACCGGGGAAGTCGGACCTCTGCGGGTGCTGTTCTCTTCGAGCTCATTGCCCGAACTGATCAGCCGGGCGTCGTTCTTGCGCAAGCTGCTCGAACACGACACCGACCTGGTCGAACGGTTCAATCGCGAACATCGAGCGTTGGAGGCAGTGCGCAGTGAGGCGCAGCGCCGAGCGCAACGGCGAGACGAGACGGCACGAGAACTGGAACATCGCAGTGTCGCTTTGAGAGAAGAGCGCGGCAGCAAGACCACATTGCTAGCTCGGGTACGAAGCGATCGGTCAATGGAACGGGCGATGTTGGTGGAACTCGAACGCGCGGCGCGAGCTCTCGAAGAAAAACTAGTCGCGCTTGGCGAATCCAGTCGTCCCGGGGCATCGGGACTCGACAATGTGCACTTCGAGGCCCAGAAGGGGAAGCTCCCCGCTCCGGTCCGGGGCGAGGCCACCTCTGCGTTTGGTCTGGTGATCGATTCCGAGTACCGCACCGAGACCTTCAATAAAGGCATCGAGTTCGGCGTCGCACTCGGCGACTCGATCCACGCCGTGGCGTTTGGCGAGGTGCGTTACGCGGGTTGGTTCCTCGGTTATGGGAAGATCGTGATTCTCGATCACGGCGACCGTTACTTCACCGTCTCGGGTCATCTCGCCGATATTTTCGTCGAAGTCGGCCAGACGGTCGACCGGGGTGATACCTTGGCGACCGCCGGTGAGTCGGGTTCGCTTTCGGGACCCAGCTTCTATTTCGAGGTGCGCCGGGGCGGTGAGCCACTCGACCCAGTCGAGTGGCTGCAGTAACCCGACTAAACCCGGCTGAGGTGTTGGTTCTTCGATCAGCTGCTAGTTTTTCTCGCCCAACGCTGGATTGTCAACAGGGTAGGTGTCAACAGGGGTAGGTGTGATGTCGCTAGGCGTTTCTCATTCTTGGCGTTCTTTCATTCTCGGCTGCGTGCTGACGGTATCGCTGCTTTGCATCGTGGCGGCCGGCGTCACGGCGGCGAGTTCTCGCTACGAGGATCTCGCGCTCTTTTCGACCGTCTTGACCCACGTTCGCGGGAACTATGTCGAAGCCGTCGACGAACACGATTTGCTGGTCGGCGCGCTCAACGGCATGTTGCGCGAACTGGATCCGCATTCTGCCTTTCTCGACTCCGAGGCCTATCGAGAAATGCAGGTCGATACCCGCGGTGAGTTTCACGGTCTGGGGATCGAGATCACCAAGCGACAAGGAGAACCGATCGAGGTCGTCTCCCCGATCGACGGAACTCCCGCAGATCGAGCCGGCATTCACGCGCGCGATCGCATCGTGACGATCTGCCCGACCGAGCGTCCCGACGATTGGAGCGAAGACTGTCGTGGCACCAAGAACATGTCGCTTCTCGAAGCCGTGCACTTGATGCGCGGACCCAAGGGATCCGAAATCACGATTCACATCTTTCGCAAGGATTTCGACGAGCCGCGACCCTTTACGCTGACGCGGGATGTGGTGAAACTCAATAGTGTCGAGGGGAGGTTGCTGGAGCCGGGCTACGGCTACGTGCGAATCAGCGCATTCCAGGAGCGAACAGACGAAGAAATGCGCGATGCGCTCGAAAAGATTCACCGCGAGACGGCCGCAGCGCACAGCGATCCCGAGTCCAAAGCAGGTGTGGGCGTCCTCAAAGGTCTGGTGATCGATCTGCGAGACAACCCGGGCGGACTGCTCGATCAGGCGGTGAAGGTTTCCGATACCTGGTTGAGCGCTGGAGTGATCGTCTACACCCAGGGGCGTGAAGTAACCCAGCGCGAGGACTACATCGCGAGTCTCGACGGCACCGAACCGGACTATCCGATCGTGGTGCTGGTAAACGAAGGAAGCGCGAGCGCGTCGGAGATCGTGGCGGGCGCGTTGCAGGATCATCAGCGAGCCCTGGTGCTCGGGGTAGAGACATTCGGCAAAGGTTCGGTGCAGACCGTGTATCCCCTGGAAGGCGGGGCCGCGTTGCGTCTCACGACAGCGCTCTACTACACGCCCTCTGGGCGCTCGATTCAGGAGACCGGGATCCAACCCGACATCGTCGTCGAACAACCCCCAGAGTCGGACGAAATGGTGGTGCAGCCCCGACGGGTGCGAGAACGGGATCTCGAGGGACACTTCACCCAGGAAGAAGCCGATCCGGAAAGCGAAGGGTCGGCTGGCAGCGGTGAATCTGACGATTCCGCAGACAGGCCAGACCGACAACTCGACCGCGGTCTCGAAGTCCTGAAGACCTGGCGCTACTTCGATCACCTGCGCAAATCCGCTGATCCCGCGACCGATCCGCCGCAGCATGGCTGAACCCGAAAGCCGAGCATCTGCCCGCAAGATCTATTCAGTCGGTGCGCTGCTCGCGGGGATCAACGGTCTGCTGCAGGACCGAGTCGGCCGCGTGTGGGTGCAGGGGGAAATCAGCAACCTCCACCGCGCTTCTTCCGGTCACTGCTACTTCACCTTGAAGGACGATCGCGGCCAGCTGCGGGCGGCGTTGTTTCGCGGCGCAGCAGGGCGACTGCGTTTCGAACTCGAAGAAGGCACCGAAGTCATCGTGAGCGCGGATGTCGGGGTTTACGAAGCCCGCGGCGACCTGCAGTTGATCGTCAAGAACGTCGAACCCGTCGGCCTTGGGGCGCTGCAGCTGGCCTTCGAGCAATTGCGACGCAAGCTCGAAAGCGAGGGGCTCTTCGAGGCAGATCGCAAGCTGGCTTTGCCCGAGATCCCGAGGCGCGTGGGTGTCGTGACATCGCCCACGAGTGCAGCGGTGCGTGATGTCATCGATGTCAGCGGCCGCCGCTTTCCGGAAGCCACGCTCTTGATCTCCCCAACCCGGGTGCAAGGAGAGGGCGCGGAAAACGAAATTGTTGCAGCCCTCGACGCGTTGGTCGCCCATGGCAATGTCGACGTCATCCTCGTCGTGCGAGGTGGGGGATCGCTAGAAGATCTTTGGGCGTTCAACAGTGAGGTCGTTGCCCGGGCGGTTGCGCGTTCTACGGTTCCGATCATCAGCGGGGTGGGGCACGAGACGGACGTCACCATCTGTGATCTGGTCGCCGACTTGAGAGCTCCGACGCCTTCGGCCGCCGCAGAACTCGCGTTGCCGGACCGCGAAGCGTTGGCGGCGGGACTGTCGGGCAGCATTCGTCGCCTGGTCAACGGCATGACCGGATTGATTGAAGCGGCCCGCAGTCGGCACATAAAAGAAAGAGACGCCCTGCGCATGCTCGCGCCAACTGCACGGGTGGCTGCCCAACGCGCAAGGTTCGTCGCGGCCGCCCGGGCGCTCGGCCGCTTGGGGCGGAGTCTGCACATTGGGGGTCGCGGGTTGCTGGCTGCCCAGGCGGCACGGCTCGATTCGCTGTCGCCATTGGCTGTTCTCGGCCGGGGCTACGCGCTGGTCCGCCGTGGCGTCGACGGGAGCATTGTGCGTCGCGCCGAGGATGTGGACGCGGGGGATTCACTGGCGATTCGGCTGGCGGAGATCGAGTTGGACGCCACCGTGGATCAGGTGCGAAAGCTCCCGGTACGCTGATCGAGCGAGCGGCCGAGATTGTCGGTCCGGTGTCCGGAAACCCAATGAAAGCGATAGCTTGGATACCCTCCGCGATGGCAGCGGTCGCGCCCCTCAGGTACGATGCCCGCCAGCGCTTAGCGCGCGTTCCCCTGAGGCAAGCAACCTCGACCGCGGCATGAGCATGTTGAGTAGTGAGTAGTGAGTAGAGAGACGGCACCCAAAACACATGGCAGCCCGCAAAAAAGCCAAAGCCAGCAAAGCCGCAAAAGACGGCAACGGTAGTGAACCTGCCGAGGCCCTCGGCTTCGAAGCGGCGCTCGAACGACTGGAAGGTCTGGTAGACCGGCTGGAAGACGGCGATCTCGAACTCGAAGAGTCCCTCGGCGTGTTCGAACAAGGCGTCGCGCTCTCGAAGCAGTGTGCGGCCAAGCTCGAATCCGCGGAACGCAAGGTTGAGCAACTCGTACGAGAAGGTGGCGAGTGGCTAACCAGGCCCTTCGAGGATACAGGGGTCGACGGGGTTGATGACGGCGACTACGAGGAGCGTTGAGGGTGGATCTTCAGGAATACATGCGAGATCGCGTCCCATTGGTTGACGCCGCACTGGAAAAGCTGCTGCCCGGCGCCGAAGAACCGCCGATCGCGCTTCACGCCGCGATGCGCCACTTGCTCTTTCCCAGTGGCAAACGCTTTCGCCCGATTCTGGCCATGGCGGGGGCCGAAGCTGTCGGTGGCTCGCCCCAAGACGCCTTGCCCATAGCCAGCGCCGTTGAACTCATTCACAGCTACAGCCTGGTGCACGACGATTTGCCCTGCATGGACGACGACGCCCTGCGCCGGGGCCGACCCACGGTTCATGTTCTCTACGGTGAAGCGATCGCCGTATTGGCGGGCGACGCGCTGCAGAGCCTCGCATTCGAGGTCCTCGCCAGTGCGGCAAATCCCGGCAATGCCGAAGCTGTGGCCCAGGCCTTGCGCGGCCTGGCCGCGACAGCGGGCTCCCGGCAATTGGCGGGGGGCCAGGCGGACGATCTGGCCTACGATTCAGGCGACGTGAACCCAACCCGGATCGAAAGCGTTCATGCCCGAAAGTCCGCGGCCCTGATCGCGACTTCGATCACGGGTGGCGCACTGTTGGCAGGGGGGAGCGCAGAACAGGTGTCCCAACTCGAGGAGTTTGGCCTGGAAGTCGGGGTGGCCTTTCAAATCGCAGACGACCTGCTGGACGAAGACGAAGAAGATCAGTGTTCACTCGCAAAAGCCTTGGGCCACGAAGGCGCTGCCGCGAGAGCCACCGAGTTGTTGTCAAGTGCTTTGGGACGAATTGATGACATGGGTGAGCCTGCGGCTCCCCTGCGTGAACTGGCCCGATTTGCAGTGCAGAGGATGGTATGAGCGACGAAATATTGTTGTATTCGATTGATTGCCCAGCGGATCTTCGCAAGCTCCCCAGGGAGCGAGTCGAGCAGGTCGCGGACGAGATCCGCAGTGAGATCTTGCAGCGGGTTTCGCAGACCGGCGGCCACCTGGCTTCGAGCCTTGGCGCGGTAGAACTCATTACTGCACTTCACTACGTCTTTGATACCCCCACCGACCGCGTCGTATTCGACGTGGGCCACCAGGGTTACCCCCACAAAATGCTCACGGGCCGGCGCAACGATTTTGATACCATCGGCCAGCTAAATGGCATCTCCAAGTTCTTGAGCCGGAGCGAATCTCCCTACGACACCTTTGGTGCGGGGCACGCCGGCACTTCCATTTCGGCGGCCCTCGGCATGGCGCGCGGCATGTGCCACCGGGGAGAAAACGCCCTCGCCATCGCGTTCATCGGCGATGGTGCCATGACCGCAGGGATGGCCTTCGAGGCGCTCAACCACGCTGGTCACATTCAGGCAAAGAACCTGATCGTGATCTTGAATGACAACGAGATGTCCATCAGCCCCAACGTGGGTGCCCTGTCTTCGTACTTGTCGCGCAAGTTCTCCGCCCCGCTGGCGCGTCGCATGAAGGGCTGGGTGCGAGATTTGATTACCAGCATGCCCGGCGACATGCTCCACTGGGCGCGCAAGGCTGAAGAATCCATCAAGGTATTCTTCTCACCGGGCTTGCTCTTTGAAGCGCTGAACTTCCACTACGTAGGCCCGATCGAAGGGCACCGCATGGATGTCGTGCTCGAGACTTTTGAAAACGTCAAAGAGATGATCGCCGCCGGAGACGGCCCCATCCTGATCCACGCGTTGACCGAAAAGGGTCACGGCTACGAGCCCGCCGAGCGCGACCCGCTGAAGTACCACGGAGTGACCAAGTTCGACGTCGAGTCCGGACAGTTCGCCCCCAAGAAGAGTGGCCCTCCGTCTTATACTCGCGTGTTTTCCGACACCTTGATCCGCCTGGCCCGAGAAGACGAGCGCATCATCGGGATCACCGCGGCCATGGCCCCGGGAACCGGGCTCGACCGCTTCGAAAAGGAATTCCCCGACCGCTTCTACGATGTGGGCATTGCCGAACAACACGCCGTGACCTTTGCCGCAGGCCTGGCCGCAGAAGGGATGAAGCCCGTCGCTGCCATCTACTCGACCTTCTTGCAGCGCGCTTACGACCAGGTCGTGCACGACGTCTGTGTGCAGAATCTCGACGTCACCTTTGTCCTGGACCGAGGCGGACTCGTGGGCGCCGATGGGGCCACCCACCAGGGTCTCTACGACTACACGTACCTCCGCTCGCTCCCCAACACGGTCGTGATGGCGCCCAAAGACGAAAACGAACTGCAACACATGCTCGCCACCGCGATTGATTATCCGGGACCCGCCGCCATTCGCTTTCCCCGCGGATCGGGCCTGGGCGTGCCGATGGATCCCGACATCAAGGCCATCTCCCTGGGCGAAGCCGAGGTCTTGCGCGATGGTGATGATGTATTGATCGCCGCGGTGGGCAGCGTGGTGCACCCCGCGCTCGAAGCTGCCAACGAACTCAGCAGTCGAGGCGTTTCCGCTGCGGTGCTCAACGCGCGCTTCATTTGCCCGTTGGATACCGACCGGCTGATCGCGCTGGCGGAACGCTGCAAGATGGTCGTGACCGTAGAAGAGCACACCGGTGCCGGTGGTTTTGGCAGTGCGGTGCTCGAAGCGCTCTCGGCATCGGGTTTGCACGTTCAGACGCTTTGCCTCGCGCTCCCAGCCGGGATCATCGAGCACGGTCACTCGCTCGAGGACTTCGGTCTCGACGCTGCTGGCATTGCAAAGAGCGTGCAAGAATTTCTTCGCTCGGACTGACCTCCTGCCGAGTCCCATCCCCACGAAAGAGGCCCACCCGGATGAAGGGCAAACGCCTTGACGAACTCTTGGTAGCAGAGGGACTGGCCGAGACGCGCTCTCGCGCCAAGGCGCTGATCATGGCAGGGAAGGTTCTCGTCGACGACCTTCCGGTGGACAAAGCCGGGACACAGATCAAGGCTGAAGCAAAAATCCGGATCAAGGGTGAAGCGAGAACCTATGTTTCGCGGGGCGGGGACAAGCTTGCCGGCGCCCTCGATGATCTGGGGATCGATCCGACGGGATTGTATTGCCTGGATATCGGCGCGAGCACCGGGGGATTTACCGATTGCCTGTTGCAGCGCGGGGCGCGAGGGGTGGTCGCGCTGGATGTCGGGCATTCGCAGTTGCACGACACGATCCGGCGGGATGCGCGGGTGCACGTTCTCGAGAAGGTCAACGCGCGGGAGATTGCGCCAGAGCATTTGCCCGAGCCGGTGGATCTGGTGGTGGCCGACGTTTCGTTCATTTCGCTCGAGTTGTTGCTGAAGCCGATACAGGCTGTGGCGCCCCGGGCAGAATTGCTCTTGATGGTGAAGCCGCAATTCGAAGTCGGCAGGGGTCAGGTGAGCAAGGGTGGGGTCGTGACCGATGATGCGTTGCGGGCGGGGGCGGTGGAGAAGATTTCCACCTGTGCTCGGGAGTTGGGTTACGAGGAGTTGGGGCGGGTGGATAGTCGGGTGAGTGGGCCCAAGGGAAACCGAGAGATTTTTCTTTGGCTGAGGAGTTAGGCTCGCAATGGCCGAGTTGCCCGAGAGGGACCCGATCGACGATGGTTTCGGCGGCGCAGTGGCCAGGCGTCTCGAGCAACTCGGACTTCTTCCCAGTCTATTGATCGCAGCATCCAGTGGTTTCGTGATCGCACTGGGGGCGCCTCCCGACGGCTTGCGATTTGCCAACTGGGTGGGCTTCGTTCCGCTGATCTTGATGGCAACCCGCGACGCCGTAAGTACAAAAGAAGCGGCAGCCATGGGTCTCGCGGGGGGACTCGGGATCGGGCTCGGCGGCTTTCCATGGATCGGCGAGATGCTCGTGAAGTTCGCCGGAGTGCCGGTCGTCGTAGGTTGCCTCGGGGTGTTGCTGTTCTCGGCCTGGATGGCAATCCCTTACGGAATCTGGGCGGCTGGACTCAGGCTGGGTCCGCGACGGGGCTTGCCGGGTTGGCTCTGGCCGGCGGCGCTGTTTGCAGCCGTGCAGTATTCGTGGCCGGTTCTCTTTCCATACTCTCCGATCCTCGGCTTTGCCGAGACGCCTCCGATGATGCAACTCGCCGAGGTGTTGGGGGTTCACGGAATCGAGGCCGTGGTCGTGGCCGCATCGGTGTTCCTCGCTCGCGGGATCGTGGCGCGGGGCTGGCGGTCTCGCATCGGCAACCTGGTGCTCTGGTCGATCGCGCCCCTGCTTCTGTACGTCGGCGGCGATTTGCGAATGCAGGCCATCGATCGCGAAGCCGAGAACGCGCCCAAGCTCCGGGTGGGAATCATCCAACCCAACCTCGGAATCCATTCGGTTTCGCGCGGACAGAAAATGCAGCGTCTGACGGAAACCTCGCTGCGCGCAGAAGAGCAGGGCGCGGAACTCATCGTGTGGCCGGAGGCCGGGACCTACCCGTATCTCATCAGTCGACCATTTACCGGGGACTCGAACCAGGCGCGTAGCCGGGTGCTTGCCCGGCACAAAACGCCCACGGTCTTTGGAGCGAGGTCTCGCGATCCGGGGGCTCGCTTCAACTACAACAGTGCGTATTTCATCGATGGCGCTGGCCGCGCGTTGGGTGCCTACGACAAGGTCAACCTCGTTCCCCTTGGCGAGTCGATCCCGATCATCGATCCCGCTTGGGTAACCGAGCGAATCCCCGAGATCGGACACCGCCTGGCCGGAGATACACCGGCGCGGTTCGTGCTCCCCAGACGAGCGCGCGGGCCCGCTGGTCTGGCAAACGTCGATCCGAAGGAGATCTCGTTTGCACCGCTGATTTGTTACGAAGACATCATCCCAGGTTATGTTCGCCTGGCCGCTGCTCAAACGGGCGGAGTCGACTTGTTCGTAAATCTGACGATCGATTCGTGGTATGGAGACACGGCTGAACCCTGGGAACACCTTGCACTGGCGCAGTTTCGCGCGGTGGAACATCGCGTCCCCATCGTGCGCAGCGTGAGCACTGGGGTGAGTGCGGTGATCGACGCCAATGGCCGGGTCGTCTCCTTTGTTCCACTGCGTCCGGTGACGCCCGAAAACCTCGAAGAATTCCCCCCCGAGTTGCTGGTCGAGACCCTGTCCCTGGCGCGCAATACCGCGCGGAATCCAACCGTGTATGCGCGCTTCGGATGGATGTTCCCGCATCTATGTCAGTTGGTGGCGATCCTGGGTTTCGTCAACTGGCTGTGGCGCTCGCGTCTGGAGACGTAGTACCCGAGTCGTCTCCGAATTCGCACCCGATCAAGGCCCGACGACACTCCACGCCAGTAGCAGCAGCGACAAGATCGACACGCCGCGTGCCGCATGACTCGTGGTCCCCGACCACAGTCGGTAACCCGTCCAGGCGAACATCACCAGCAACACCGCGTCGAAGGTCGAGATCATGACCACTCGACCTCCCGCCAGATGCGCCCGGAAAGGATCAGCATCAAGACCGAGATGCCCGCACCCATGGCGATGATTTCGAGGGGGACGTCGAGGCGGAGCTGGCCCGGAGCGAAGTCGGGGACAACCGTGTCGAGGGTGGGGTTGCTCACGACGCTCATGACGTGGAGCACGGCCCCGGGCGGTTTGGGGTCGAGCGCGGCTCGGAAGAGAGACCGCGCGCTCAAGGCCAATGCCGACAGCACGAGTACGAACCCAATCAGTCGCCTTCCGCCCAGCAGGTCATAGGCGTTTCGCATCTGAATGAACAGTAGGGCGAACGCGGTGTTGGGAAGGATACAGGTGGTGAGAACCGTCAGGGCAAGGCTGCCCCAGTGGAGCTGGACTCGGGCGCCGAAGGCTTCGACAATGGGGGCGAGTGGGGCCAGCGACTGAGAGGTTTGAACCGTCCAGTAAATCGCGAGCACCATGAGCAATGCGACGGTCGCAGTGCCTCCCATGTAGAGAAAGCGAATTGAGAGTTGGACCTCGCCGGATACCGGGGACTGGTAGAGCATGACCATTTCGCCGCGATCCGCTTCGCGAGCGTGTGAGATCCAAAAGCCCAACAGCATGAGCCCGGTGAGCCCTACGGTCGTTGCGGCGGTTACGGCCTGTCGCGGGCGAACTGCGAACTGGAGTTCTTCTGGGATCGCAACCGGAATGACGGATGGCGCTGCGGCCGGATCGTCATCGACCTGTGCTTGAGCGACGGGAGGTCTGGAGCCAGGTTCAGATTCACTCCCCCAGGTGCGGGAGAAACTCCAACTAAACGACGAGCTGCCGTCGCGGCTTTCACGGCTCATCCGAGCGCTCGACCGGCCAGAACTCACGCAGTCCGGGGGTATGCAATCCGTTTCGCTTTCGCTTGTGGCGCTGGCGAGGGGTAGATTCATGACGTCCAGACCCGTCACCACTCCGGGCAGCGAGAGCAGGATCAGCGCAAACACTGCAAGCCCGATCAGGGCTGCATAGATCACCCAGGCGGTTCGCTTGAACTCGAGCCAGAGCAAGGTCGGCAGTGCGTTCATCGCATGTTGCTCCGGTACGTTTCGACCACGCTGCTGCCCGCCGATCGCAGGTTCTCGGCGCGCTCGTCGAGTAGCACCTTGCCTTCTCGCAAAATGACGATGCGGTCAAACAAGGCTTCTGCGTCTTTGACTTCGTGGGTGCTCATGATCACGGTGGCGTCGGAACGAAACTCTGAGAGCACCGCGTCGATGATGGCTTCCCGTGACATGAAGTCGATCCCCGACAGTGGTTCGTCGAGCAAATAAAGGGAGACTTTCCGGGCCAGGGTGGCGGCGAGCAGTAATTTGGTCTGGTTGCCCCGGGAGAGCGCCTTGAAGTTGCGGTCCGTCACCTCTAGTTGCTCGAGCAGTCGTTCGAAGCGCAGGACCGAAAAGTCGGCAAACAGCCCGGACATGAATCGCGCGACATCGTCGGCGCGCATCCATTCGGGAAATACGCCTTGGGTCGATAGAAATGCGAACAGGTGTTGTTGTTGGCGTGGGGGCTCGTGTTGGATCCGGATTTCGCCGCTCGTGGGGGCGAGGAGTCCCGCGGCCAGACGCAAGAGCGTGGTCTTGCCCGAGCCGTTCGGCCCCAGCAGCCCCACGATTTCTCCCCGCTCAAAATCGAGGCTTGTCGGGTACAGGCCTCGGGAGGGTCCGTATTCTTTCGAGGCCTCTTTGATTGACAAAAGCATCACACGGCCTTTGCGGCTTGTCGCGCGGCGGCCAGGTCGCGCGGCAGGGTTCGACTGGCCTGCCAAAAGAAGTATAGAGCGGTGCCCCCAACGGAACCCACGCTCAGCAGCGAGTAGCGGATGGACATGTCACCGTACTGCGCCGCGAGGGCGTCATTCAAGAATCCCATCAAGAACGGGCCGAGTCCGAGGCCGACCAGGTTGACGATGAACAAGTTGATCGCAGAAGCTGTAGCGCGCATGCTCGGGGGCACTAGGCCCTGGGTCATGGCAAACATCGGGCCGATGTACATGTTTGCGATGAAGTAGAAGAGTGCAAAACAGCAGAGCGCAAGAGTGGTGTCTTCGATCAGCAAGAAGCCCACGAGCAGGGGAAGACTCGCGACGGTCTGGAGCGCGGGCAAGCGCATGTACCAACGTTCATCGTGTCGACCGAGGCGATCGGCCAACAATCCGCCGCAATACACACCACCACAACCCGCGATCCCAAAGATCAGCCCCAGGGCAAGTCCAGCGTCGGTTTGGCTCATGTGATGTACCCGGCGCAAAAACGTTGCGCCCCAGAGCATGAGGCCATAGCCCGCCAGGGATTGCACCGCGGTTCCAGCGATGATGTATCTCATCGCTGATACACCCAGGATCCCCTTGATGGCGTCCATGAGCGGAGGTTGTTCGGCGACCGGCACTGCAATGCCCTCGCTTCGATCGGAATAGCCCCGGGGCAATTCGCGCACGGTAAATCGAACCAACACGGCGAGGGGGATGCCCGCGAGCCCAACCGTGAGATAGACCGAGCGCCAGCCGAAGTTGTCGGCGATGTAGCCGCCGAAGATCATCGCGCAAGCGATCCCGACGAAGATCCCCATTCCGTAGAACGAAAGGGCGGTGGCGCGTTTGTGCGCGGGAAAATAGTCGCTGATGATCGAGTGGGAGGGCGGCGAACCCGCGGCCTCTCCAATCCCGACCCCAATTCGCGCGACAAAAAGCTGTCCGAAACTCGTGACGAAGGAGGTCAGTGTGGTGAAGCCGGTCCAGACCAGCAGGCCGAGGGTCACGACATTGCGACGGGAGCCGCGGTCGGCGTAGCGGGCGATCGGAATTCCGGCGAAGGTGTACATCAACGAGAATGCAAAGCCGCCCAGGAATCCCATGTAGGTGTCGGAAAGCTGAATGTCCGCTTTGACTTCTTCGAGCACGATCGACAGGATCTGGCGATCCATGAAATTGAAGACGTAGACGATGAACAGCACGCCGACTACGTAGTTGGCGTAGCTCGGCGATATTTCACCGTCAGATTCAATCTGCTGCGTGCTCGGCTCCGGCGGCATGCTACTTCCTTGGGTTCTTCAGCGGGCTGCGAGTTTTTGCTGGCTCCAGACGATTTCGCTTTCGGCGAGAGATTCGATTTCGTCCGCACCGTAGCCCAACTCCAAAAGAATCTCGTCTGTGTGCTGTCCCAGGGTTGGGGGCGGCAGGCGGACGCCGCCGGGAGTCCCGAAGAATTTGATCGGAATATTGGTGACATCAATCGTACCCTGGGTCGCGTGTTCGATGGATACGATCATCTCGTTGTGGCGGATCTGGGGATCGTTGACGACGTCGGGCATCTCGTTGATCGGCGCGGTCAGCAGATCACCGGCCACCAGGATCTCGACCAGCTCGTCGCGAGCAAAATCCATGCAGCGCGCTTCGAGTTCGCGATCGAGTTCATCTTCGTTTTCCCTGCGAGCGTCAATCGTCGCGAAGCGCGGGTCCGACACCCAGTCGCGATCGAGAGTCTCGCAAAGCTTGACGAAGAATTTTTGCGAGAAGCAGGTGATCACCAGCTTGCCGTCCTTGCACTTGTAGATACCCGACGGTGCAAAGTAGAGACTGCGATTTCCAGTGCGCGGCGTATCGAAGTTCGCGTTCTGGTAGGCGCCAATCGGATTCGACATGGCGTGGGTCAAGGCGTCGAGGAGAGAGACTTCGATGCGCTGACCTTCGCCGGTCTTGCCCCGGGCGATGATTGCAGCGAGTGCCGCACTGCAGACGAGTTCGGAGGTCATCACGTCGATCAAGGGCACCGTGAGTCGCACCGGCGCGCCATCGGGCTCTCCATTCTGGGCGAGCAGTCCCGCGTAGCCCTGGGCGAGAAAATCGATTCCAGGTCGTCCCGCGTAGGGGCCGTCGTAACCAAAGGCCGTGACACTGATCCAGATGAGATCTTTGCGGTGCTTGCGCATTTCGTCATAGCCGAGTCCGAGTTTCTCGAGCGCGGCGCCTCGCATGTTCGTGATCAGAATGTCTGCAGTCGCGACAAGTTTGCCCAGCACCTGCTGGGCCTTCTCGCCCCGATCCATGTCGATCACGATGTCGCGCTTGTTCCGGTTGAGGCTCATGAACGCTGTGCGTTGATCGCCCCGGCGCGGGCCGAGATGACGGCTGTCGTCGCCAAACGTGGACTCCACCTTGATTACATCGGCGCCCATGTCCCCGAGCAGGGTCGCGGCGTAGGGGCCGGCGAGCATGCTCGCGATATCGAGGACACGGATCCCCGAAAGTGGCCCAGCGGCAAGGTCTTGCGAGGCTTTTCTCATCTGAATTCTCTGGCCTCGTGTGGGGCGGTTCTGCTCGCGACGCCCCGAGCGTAGCGCGGCGACCGGAAACTTTGCGCCGGGCTAGGGGATGACTTCCTGGGCCTTGAGTTCTTCGATCTGATCCCACTCCATGCCGAGCAGTTCCATCAACACGATCTCGGTGTCCTGCCCGAGTTCGGGTCCGAGGGTGTCGACCTGGCCGGGGGTCTTGCTGAGGGTGATGGGCAGGCCGCGGATTTCAACTTCGCGATCGACTTCGCTGCAGTGGGTCTTGAGCAAGTAGTCGTTCTCCCAGGCTTGGGGATCCTCGCTGAGTTCTTTGAAGCTCTGGATCGGGGCCGCGTCGATGCCCGCGGCCTTGAAGCGGTCGGTCCAGTCTTGCGCCGTGCCCAGGGCGAATCGGGTGTCGAACTCTGCGATCAACGCGGCGTTGTTCTGCTCCCGCAGCGCAGCAGTTGTGAACCGCGCATCGTTGCCCAACTCCTCGGTCCCGAGAATCTTGCAGAGCGCAGCAAAGCCTTCGTCGCTGTTTTCCTGGCACAGGAAGATCCATTTATCCTGGGCGCGATAGCGGTTCCAAAGTGGGTTCGGGGCTCGAGTGCGAGATTGTTGTGCCGAATAGAATTCTTTGCCCGTCGCCAAGTAGGGTTGGAGCGTCGGTGCACCCATGAAGAGTTGTGCGCCGTAGAGAGATGCGTCGACTGCTTGACCGCGCCCGGTCTTCTTGCGTTGGTAGAGTGCCAACATGATTCCGAAGGCGCTCATGATCCCGCCGTATG
The DNA here is from genome assembly GCA_022563535.1 of Myxococcales bacterium. Classification (NCBI taxonomy): domain Bacteria; kingdom Pseudomonadati; phylum Myxococcota; class Myxococcia; order Myxococcales; species Myxococcales bacterium. The sequence goes on along the minus strand of JADFNE010000010.1, from coordinate 25,529 downwards.
CGTCGCCACTTCCCATGCCCAGATAGATCGGCGGTTGACCGGGTTCACCCTGTCTCGTCATGATCCCCGTCAGGGCCTGCACGTTGATGTCGAAGGAGGGCTTGTTCATGCTGCCCTGTTGTCCGTGCCCGGTATTGGTGACGTGGATGATGCGAGGATTGATCTTGCTGAGTTTCTCGTAGGTGAGATTCCACTTCTTCAAGTTGTCCATGCCCTGGTTCCACAGGAAGACGTCGGCCTGTTCCACCAACTTGTAGAAGAGATCTTGTCCAGCCTGTTTGCGCAGGTCTATGGCCAGGCTCTTTTTGTTGCGATTGATCACCAGGAAGTATTGGTTCCAATCGCCGATCTCGAGTGCTTTGATGCTGCGAACGCCGCGCGCCGGATCGCCTCTGACCGGGCGCTCAATGTGAATGACTTCCGCGCCAAAATCGGCCAGATATTGTGAACTCACGGGTCCCTGGAACCAGACCGTGCAGTCGAGAACGCGAATGCCTGCGAGTGCCTTGGACACGCTCCGCTCCCTAGCCCGTTTCCAGGGCAAGAACTTCTGCTTGGCTCATGCTGAGCAGGTCCCGCGTGATTTCTTCGGTGTGCTGGCCTCTGTCGGGTGCCACGCTTCGCAAAGCTGCCGGGCTTTCGCTCATGTAAATGGGGAAGCCGAGGGTCTTGATCTTGCCATGTTTCGGATGCTCGAGATCGATCACATAGCGGTTCACCCGGGCCTGGGGATCGTCAGCCGGAAATGCGTAGCTTTCGATCAAGTCCGCCGAAACCTGCTTCTCGGCGAACAATCTTTCCCAATACGCGCCGGGCTGCTTCGAAAACAACTCGTCCAGTGCTTGCATCATCTCGAGGCGGTTTGTTCCGCAGCGTTTCTCGTGGCTGTCAAAGCGCGGGTCGTCGATGCTGAGGCCGACAATTTCGGAAAACACGGGCCACCATCGGTCCGTGTCGGGCATGGCCAGGGTGACCCAACGACCATCGGCGCAGGGATAGGATGGGCCGCTCATCGGGTTGCCCATGTCGAGGCGCGATACCGACTCGAGAATGCGGTCCGCCCGCACGGCAAGGTAGGCCTGCAGGTCGAGACTTGCGGCGTACATGTTGCCCGCGAATAATGACGCGTCGACGATCTGGCCTTCGCCGGTCTCTTCGCGATGCACCATCGCGAGCATTGTCCCAAAAGCCAGCATCACGGCCGTATGCATCTGGCCGGTTCCGCTGTAGACGGGAGGCTGGCCGGGTTCGCCGAGGGTCGACATCAGCCCGACCCGCGCGGCGGCGAGTTCGTCGAGTGCGGGGAGGTCGCGGTCGGGACCAAGCGGTCCAAAACCCGAACCCCGGGCGAGAATGATGTCGGCGCGCAAGCCACAAAGGGAGTCGTAATCGAGGCCCTTGGCTTCGAGGGTCTTGAAGGGCAGGTCGGTGATCAGGATGTCCGCTTTGGCGAGCAGCTTGTCGAGGACGGCTCGCCCCGTGGAGACTTCGAGATTCAGCGCCACGCTCTGTTTGTTGCGATGAGCGAGTTCGGCGTGGGAATCCCAAGCCTCGGCGGGATGCATGCCATCGCGATTGCTCACCGGCTCGGGCACGCCGATGTTCTCGACCCGAATGACCTTCGCACCAAAATCACCCAGCAATGCGGCGGTGATCCCGGTGAAGAACTCCGTCGTCAAGTCGACGACAACCACACCCTCGAGTGCCGAACTCATTTGACTACTGATTCCGTCTTACCACTTTGAAACGACGTCGAGGGTGAGATCTTTCAGCTCGACGGAGTCCGGGAGTGGGCGTCCCAACCATTCACTGTAGAAGGTGTCGAGGTCCGGCAAGAATTCGAAGTCCGGGGGGCAACCCCGGGGCACGGCCTCGATTTCGAGTTGGCTGCCGCAACCGGGGCAGATGTATTCCCGGAGCTGGGTCCAGGCCGGGTCGGGCATCTCGCGCCCTTTGTAGATTTCGCCGAGGGACGCCTCGTCGTCGCGTACATGAATCAGGGACGACAGCTTCCAGTTGACGCGGTAGTCACCAAAGTTCTGACCGCAGCGACATTTCACGACGCGTTCGCCATCCGCATCCACGATGAAGAGCATCGGGGTCAAGGGCAGCAGGATCGTATCCTTGAACTCGACCCGCTCCTGCATGATCTCGACATACTTGTCGAAGCGGTCCAGGTCCTTGGCGCTTTTGAGCATGTCTTGGGTCGCTGGCCAGGGGAGCACCCCGTCGATCAGCTTTTCGATGTCGGCTTTGTGAAACTCGGCCATTTCTACTCTCCTGGGCGCTCGTCGAATGAATCGGAATTAGAAAACGAAGTCGCTTGGAAGTTTCCAGAACGCACGTAACTCGTCACCGTAATCCGGAGAGAGATCCATGGATGTGCGCCACATGTGGAGCACGGCCTCGTCCATGTTTTCTCTCGCTTCGATTTTCTTGCGCTCTTTTGCCCACCACTCCTTGAACGGCACCGCCTTCTTGATTCGCTCTTTGCGAATTTCCTTGCGTCGCTTCTCGCTGGCCGCGACATCGACGGTGAAGTCTTTCTCGCCTGATTGTTTCACCACCAGTCCGTGAATTTCTTCTGCTATCCGGCGGCTGGTCCAGCCCTTGTTGAGGTCTTCTTCGACGCTCGCTGGGTTGCGGGAAATGGGGTCTCCCATGGCCTGGGCCCCCGATACCGGATGCAGGATTACGTCGTAGTTCTGCAGCGGCTCCGGCGTCACGAAGGGCGCCACCGCTGCCGCTTCCATCTGCCGCGCCTTCAGAATCTTGGTGATCGTCGGATCCTCTGCCGGTCCCCGTTCGTGGATCAGCGGCTGCTGGTTGTCGATCAACTCCTTCAGGTTCGTATCGTGCGCGTAACTCGGGCGATCGGGCCAGGTGGGATAGGCGCCGTACATGCCGTGGTTCGGCAGTACCTTGCTGCGAATACCCGCACAGCCGCATTGATAGTCGATCCCGGTAGTCCCGTAGATCATCCACACGGCGGTGTGCCCGAGGCCGCCGCGGAACTGGCCGTAGCCCCCGGAGTCCGGCTCGATGTTGCGGCCGAGATACATGATCGGCAGGTAGCCTTCGATCACCTCTGCCGAGCCGAAGTCGGCGTTGGGGGTGTAGATGCACCAGGCACTGTTCTCGCCGTCCGAGTAGCCACGAGCGGGTGAGCCGTTGCTGGCTTGTTCGAGAGTGAGGCTCGCGAGGTACATCCCGAGTTGGGTCTGGCCGGCGAACTCTGCCGTCATGGTGGTCGCCGCGCCCGCCGCCATTTCTTCGACGAAGCCGCGCATCTGGAAGAGCCGGCCAAAGACTTCGTAGAGGCTGCTCATCCAGATCACGGCGGGTGCCCAGGCCACACCACTCGATGCGAAGAAGTCTTTCTCGAAGGGGTTTGCCCAGGAACCGCTCGGCGGTGTTTCGACTTCCCACGATGCGGTTGGGCCCGAGTTGAACATGTCGAATCCGACGATGTGGGAGTAGGCGTTGAGCAGACCACTCTTGAGTGCGGTCGGGCTGATGTTCTCACCGAAGGGCACGGTGGCGCTCGCGCCGCGCAGTGAAAGCTTCACCGTGGCGTCGGCGTTGACCGTCATCTCCATCGGCAGGTTGAAGAGGCAGTCGATGTCCTGAATCGGATCCAGAACGCGCTTGCCCTTCATCGCCAGGTCCTTGAACTGGGATTTGCGAATCCGTCCGGGGATCGCCTGGGTACGGACCCGCGAAACCGCATAGCGTCGGCTGTCCTCGACATACTCTTTCGAAGCGTCGAGGATGAAGTCGAGCCCGTACTTTTCGATCACCTCGAACAACCGCTCTCGAATCGTAATGCAGCCGGCGAGCCGTCCGCGCGCATCGCCGAGCACGTAGTCGGGTGTCCGCGTGCGAGATTTGATGCGCAGGGCATACCAGGGAAAGTACTTGTCGTTTTCGCCGACTTTCTCCATCGAGAAGGTCAGACCGTCTGCAAACACGTTCGGATTCAGGAAGCCGATCGAACCGGCCTGCGCCATGCCGACGTCGTTGACGTGGGTGACGGAAGTCGCCCAGGCGATCAGCTTGCCTTCGTATACGATCGGCATGCACATGTCGAAGTCGGGGGTGTGAATGCCGCCGTAGTGCGGGTCGTTGTTTTCGAAGATGTCCCCATTGTTGAACCCGGGGTAGTCCTCGTAGCCGAGCCGGATGAAGTTCTTGATCATGTCGGCGAGCAGGCCCGGGTGCGCCGTAATTCCCCGAGACACGCAGATGGCGTCACCCGTCGGTGTGTGCAGGGCCCAGAGTGCGTCACCGCCCTCCGCGGCCACTGGCGATGTGGAGGCCATGCAGCCCACCGACCAGGCGGCGTTGCAAATGTTCGAAAGTATGTGCCAGACGGCTTCGTAGGTGCCGGGGTCACTCTCCTTGCGCGCGAGCTTCTCGTAACCAAAAAGGTGCCCGGTCTTTTTGAAGAGTTCTTCGTTGGCTTCCAACTGCTGCTTCAGACTCAGTTCAGTCATGATTCGACACCCTTTCGAGCCAATAGATCTCGTGTTCATCGATGCGCACGTGCCATTCCGGGGGGACGAACAGTGTGGTGTTGGAGGCTTCGACGACCGCGAGGCCGTTGATCTCGTTGCCGGGCACCAACTTCGCCATGTCCCAGATGTCCGCATCGTGCCACGCACCGCGTTGGAAGACCTGGCGCTTGCCCTTGAAGGCTTGCTTGGAGGGCTCTTTGCCCTGCAGTTCGTGCTTTCTGAGCTTGGGTTTTACCGTGTCTACCTTGGCGATGACGCAGACTTCGGTCAGCTGGTATTCCTGGGTGTCGGGCTTGGCCGCCATCGTCAACATGGTCGTGTAGACATTTTCGAAGTGGGCGATGAGCTTGTTCATGTCCGCCACGGTTGCGAGGGTGTCGACCGGTGACTCGACTTCGATGTCGTGGAGCTGGCCCAGAAACTTCATGTAGACCACCCGACTCGTCGTGATCTGACTCTCCTCAAAGCCCTCGGCCTTGAGTTCGTCGATCAACTCCTTTTCGAGTTCGTCCCAGGCGAGGGCGACCGGAGCGAGGTATGCGAGCTTGGTGGTGTCGTCCATCGCCGAAGTGAGCGCCGAAGCGATGCTCTTGTGCCGGCGATGCGAATAATCCATGCACGCGCCGCCCCAGGCGGAGAAGCCACCCGCAAACGGGACCGTGCAGACGGCCTTCCACGGATAGTCCCCGGCATAGCCCAGCATGTGCAGCGGCCCGGCGCCTCCATAAGCGAGCAGCACGTATTCGCGCAGGTCGTGTCCGACCATCAGGCTCTGCACGAGATGCTCGCGCATCATCACGTTGAGCAGCTCCAGGCAAGTTTCGGCCGCCACGTAGACATCCATGCCCAGCGGTTCGGCGACCTTCTCCTTGAAGAACTTATAGGATGTGTCCTTGTTGATCTTGACCTTGCCGCCGAGGTAGTTGGTCTCGCTCAGAATGCCCAGCAGCAGATTGGCGTCGTTGATGGTCGGGATCTCGTTGCCCGCGTCCATGAACGTCGGTCCGGGCGTGCCCCCCGCCGAATCGGGCCCGAGCTTGATGCGGTTGGTCAGGGGATCCACGCGAATGTAGGTGCCGGTGCCCGCACCGATGGAGGTGATGCCCAGCATCGGCACGTTCACGTACATGCCCTGGAAGCCGGGCTCCCGCTCGATCGGCACGATGCCCGCGGTGATGGTGCCCGCATCGAAAGAAGTGCCTCCGACATCGGAGCACACGATGTTCTCCTCGCCAATCACGGTCGACAGGTACTTCGCGCCCATCAGGCCGCCGACGGGTCCGGACATTGCGGCTTCGAACAGGCGCGGATAGCGAATGTTCGTGATGCCTCCGTATCCGAGCACTGTCTTGAGGCTGTGTTGGTAACCGGTCTTGATCAGCTCTTCTTCGATTCGAAAGAGCTGCTTGCGCGCGGAATCCGACGCGTAGGCCTGCAAGACCGTGGCGTTGGCCCGGGAAATTTCCCGGGTGGTCGGTGCCACCAGACTCGAAAGCTCGAGCACGACCTCCCGGCCCACTTCCTTCATCACCTCGCGAGCAATCTCTCCCGCGCGACGCTCGTGCTGGGGGTTGGTGTACGACTGAAGAAAGATGATCGCGATGCTCTCGACTTCTTCGTCGACGATCAATTCGCGGATGCCCTGGCGAACTTCAAACTCGTACATCGGGATGATGACCTGGCCGAACATGTCGATACGCTCGGTGACGCCCCGCGCAAGCCGGCGCGGAACCAACGGCGTGCGGTGCTTGCGGTACTGCATATGGGTGATCTCGCTCCACTGCGCACCGATGAACGTCTGGGAACCTCGGCCCTGAGCGATGATGTCTTCGAAGCCCTTGTTGACGAGGATGCCCGTCTTGTAGCCGCTCATGTTGATGACGGTGTTGAGCATCGAGGTGCCGGTGTAGATGGCGGTTTCGATCTGCTTGCCGAAATCCTTTCCTTCGGCTTGAGAGATCCCCATGAACTCCAGGGCTTCCCAGAAGGACTCCATGTAGCCGATGCTCTCGTCCTGGGGGGAAGTAGGCGCTTTGCCGATGACGGTGTTGCCTTCTTCATCGACCACGATGACGTCGGTCATGGTGCCGCCGGCATCGCACGCTACGAGATAGCGGGACATCGAAAACAGTTCCTCCTGAGCGATTGCGCAGCCAGGTCGTGCTGCGGTTCAAGCTCGTGGCTTCCAGTTCGATCTAGCGGACCCTGTCGCACAAAACCTCGCGAGGACTGTATCTAACTCCCGGCCCGGCTCGCCACGCCTGTGCCGGTTCTCGACGCACACACTGTGGTGGAAGTCCAGACAGGGAACCGGGTCTGCGCACACACCATCACCGACACTCTCTCGCCCCACGGCGCCTGCGCAAGCTTCAGAGTCACGGAATGTTCGGTACACGAACCGTGGTGGCTGCGGAAAATGCAAGCAGAATACCCGGCGCTGACAGCTTCTCGGTCGTCGTCTAAGGTGGGGTGCAGCGCCGGGCAGATCTCCTGAACATGGAGCCCGCTTCAGGTTTCTCGCGAACGGAACAAGGAGAGTGAATTCATGCGCATCACGATCTGCGTCAAAGAGGTGCTCGACCCCGACGCAGTCAACAACTATGCCATCGCGGGTCGCCTGGAGATCGGCGAAGACGGCGTGAGTCTGACCCAGACCGCGATTCCCCGGCTGATCAACGGTTTTGACGAGCAGGCGATCGAGGCCGCACTTCGCATCAAGGACGCCGGTGTCGACTGCACGATCTCAGTCGTTTCGATCGGCGAGGACCCGAGCAAGATCTTGAAGCACTGCGCTGCGCTGGGTGCGGATACACTGGTGGCGATCAAGCTGCAGACTTCCGAGCTGGACTGTCACGGCACCGCTGCAATTCTGTCCGCGCAAATCGAAAACTCTGGCGGCGCCGATCTGGTGTTGTGCGGTCGCCAGGCCTCGGACGACGACCAAGGTGTGGTTCCCGCCTTGATCGCCGAGAAGCTCGGCATGCCGCTGGTGACCTTTGCCCGGTCCGTCGAGGCTTCCGGAGAGACCCTGAAGATCATCCGGGTCATGCCCGACGGCAACGAAGGAGTCGAAGTCGCCTGTCCTGCGGTGGTGACTGTGAGCAACGAACTCGGGGATCCGCGCTATCCCACCGCCGCGTCGAAGATCAAAGCTCGCAAGGTGAAGCCCGATCAGCTGAGTCCTGCCGATCTCGGGCTCAGCGAGGCAGATCTCGTCCCACGTGCCAGGCTCGTAAAGCAATATGTGCCGACCATTCAAGGCAACTGTGAGTTCGTCGAGGGCGATTCTCCTGCCGAGCAAGCGGAAAAGTTGATCGCGCGGCTGCGCGAAGAGAACTTGCTGTCATAGCGAGGGAGATCGCTGTCGAGATCGATAGGAGAACGCAAACCATGTCGTCAAATGCCATTGTGATCTGCACCTGGGGCGAAGATCGAACGGGACTGCCCGCCGGTGCGGAAGAAGTTCTCACGTTGGGCAGCAATCTCAGCCGTTCCCTTGACGTCGAACTGAACTGGTTGACCCTCGGTGAATCGGCCCCGGGGATCGCCGACATCGCCGCACAATACGGGGTCGCGACGCTGCAGCAGATCGACGATCCGAAACTAACCGGGATTCCCTCGGACGCAGCCGTCGAGGCGCTGGCCCAGTATTGCGAACAGGTTTCGCCGCGAGTGGTGATGTTCAACCAGGCCGCGGCCACGCGAACCATTGCGCCGCGGCTGGCGGGTCGAATTGCCGGCACGGTGATCATGAATGCAACGGAACTCACCGACGACGCCGGTACGCTTCAAGTTACAGCGTCCGCTTATGGTGGTGACACCCGGGTGCTCTACGAATGGGCCGGGGAGGGAACGCTGGTGGTTTCCGTGTCCGCGAACGCAGTGACTGCCGAATCCCCCGACGCCGGCACAAGCCCGGCGAGGGAGGGCGTTGCGGTCGATCTCACATCCGTCGAAGAGCGAATCAAGGTCGTCGAGGCCGCAAAGTCCGAAGGACCACGCCTCGAAGACGCCGAGATCATCGTGTCTGGGGGGCGCGGGCTCGGCGCGGTCGAAAACTACAAGCTGATCCGCGAATTGGCCGAGGCCATGGGGGGCATGGCGGGCGCGTCACGGCCGCTGATCGACGAAGGTTGGGTCGATTCGAGTCACCAAGTTGGACTCACGGGCAAGATCACCAAGCCCACGTTGTACGTCGCCATCGGCATATCGGGTGCCAGCCAGCATATGGCGGGATGCGGCGCGGCCAACGCGATTGTCGCGATCAACAAGGATGCGGAGGCGGCCATCTTCAAGCACGCGCGCTTCGGGATCGTCGGAGACGCGTTGGAGTTGCTACCGGAACTGATCCGCGCGGCCAAGGGCTGACTCCCCATTCGCTAGCATCCCGACAGGAGGTTCGACATGTCTGTTGATTCCATTGAGAGCGCGGAGGGGCTCTTTGTCGATACCCCGGACGGGCCGAGGTTGCTCGGTTCGGTCTGTACCACCTGCAAGACACCGTACTTTCCGCGCAGTGCCGGGTGTCACCATCCCGACTGCGACCTTTCAAAGATGGAAGACACCACCTTTGGCCCCAGCGGAACGATCTGGGGTGTCACGATTCAGAACTATCCACCGCCGCCTCCGGTTGTGTGTGACGATCCGTTTCAACCCTTTGCCGTCGGGATGATCGACTTGCCTGAAGGTTTGCGGGTGTTGGGGCGCATCGTTTCGGACGATCCCGAATCGGTCGCGGTCGGGGATGCGGTGGAGTTGATCCTGGCGCCGTTGGGCAGGGATCACAGTGGTAGCGAAGTCATTTCCTGGCAGTTCCGACCGGTCTAAGGCCGACTTGACGGCCCGGTTTGGGTCCCGCGGAGGAGAGCGCAATGAGAGATGTCGCCATTCTCGGCCAAGGACTTCATCCTTGGGGCAAGTTTCCGGACATTCCAGTGACCCAGTTGTGCCGCACGGCGGTCGAAGCGGCGCTGGCCGACGCGGGGATCAAGTGGCGGCAGATCGAGGCGGTGGCTGCGGCGAGTTCGCGCTTCTCCGGCGGCAAGGGCTGGGGGCTCAACGGAAACGACATCGTCGAAGACATGGGTTCTACGGGCATTCCCGTCTACAACATGTCCGCTGGTTGTGCCGCGGGCGCCAACGCGTTCAACGTGGGCCATATGCTGGTCGCGAGCGGCCAACACGATTTGGTGCTGGTGATGGGCGGAGAGAAAATGCCCAAAGGATTTGTCCAGACCTCAGGACTGGATGACGTAACCGACCCCGAATATCTGCGACAGCGCTGTGTGGGTCTGCCGGGGCCAGGCTTCTGGGCAATTTTATGTCGCCAGCGCATGGCGCAGTACGGAACCACGGAAGAAGACCTTGCGGCGATTGCGGTGAAGGCTCACAAGCTCGGCGCGCTCAACGAGTTTGCGCGTTTCCGCAGCGAGTTCACGATGGACCAGGTGCTGAACTCGGCAATGGTGAACTTTCCCCTGCGCCTGTACGAAATCTGCCCTGTGAGTGACGGTGCTGCTGCAGTGGTGTTGTGTTCAGCGGAGATCGCCAAGAAGATGGCGAGCAAGCCGGTTTGGGTGGGCTCGAGTGTGGTGGCGACGGCTAGCTTCGACGACGGGCTTCCGCGCCAACTCGCCTGCACGATCGGCGAAGGAAATCCGCACCACAGCGAAGCGAAGATCGCTGTATCGAAAGCGATGAAAGCGGCCGGGATTGAGCCGGGCGATGTGGATCTGATCGAATTGCAAGACAACACCGTCTACTACGAACTCGCGTTTCCCGAAGAGTGGGGGTTCATCGAGCCGGGAACCGCTGAGCAATGGGTTGCCAAGGGTGAAACCATGCCCACGGGCAAGCTGCCGATCAACCCGAGTGGAGGCTTTCAGAGTTTCGGGGAAGCGACCACCGCCCAGGCCCTCTGGCAGATTGTCGAAGTTGTTTCGCAGCTACGGGGTGATGCCGGAGCGCGACAAGTCCCAAATGCCAAGATCGGCCTCGCCCAGAGTCTGGGACTCGGCGGAAACGCCACGGCGACGGTGCTGCGCGTCTGAGCAAGCTGCTGTTCCCTCAACTGCGAGATCGCGTATGGCGGCGTCGATCGCTTCGGTTGCGGTCGTGGTGTCGCACCCGCTTGGTGTGACGGCCGACGTGTCGATCGTTGTTCCTGCGGTGGTCGCGAGTGTTGTGATGGACAACTTTCGTGTGAGTATCGTGGCGAACGCTGTGGCGGTAACTGTGTCGATCGCTGTGGCGGTAACTGTGTCGATCACCGTAATGAACATTGTGGTGACGATTGTGACGATAACGGTGGCCACTGTGGTGACTGCCATAGTGCCCGTGTCCACAACCAGCATGGTGCTGATGTACCACGTGGTGTTGCGAGTGAAGTCCAAAGAAGAAGAGTTGGGTCACTGCCGCGATGTGTTGGGCAGTAATGTGTCCAAGTTCGTGTTCGAAACCTGATTCAAAATTGTCGTTGGCCTGGGCAGATCCCGCCCAAAACAAGAACCCGATCGCGAGACCTGCCGCGCGCGTGCGGCATTTGCGTTCGGGGCGGGTCTTCTGTGTCTGTGTCAGCGCGGCTTGGAGCCCAGAATTTCGATTCATTGGAGCCTCCTCTGGCCCGCGTTGAGTCGTTGTGCGGGCTCACCGAATTCGACGTGAGAGGCTGTTCTTTGATTCACTTGAAGGTCGGTCCCCGTGGGGGCAAAGGTCGCCTCAAGCGTTTTCTCGAACCCGACGATAGGGACGGAACATCAACGGGAGACCGCAGAAGTGGACAAGAGAGGCAGTCCGAGATTCATCACGCGATTCGATTCGCTGGTGTCGGCCGAGCAGGAAGAAGGTGCAGGGGTGCTCGCCGAAATCTCGTATTCCGGAGCGCGGCTCGCGGAGACGTCGATGCGTCCACCCATCGACACCAAGGTCACGCTTTACATTTTTGTTCAGCCTGTCGCGCCGTTCGAACTGACCGGCACTGTGGTACGGCACACCGATACGGGTTTCGTACTGACCTACGATGTTGTCGACGACGAAATTCGACGTTGGGTCGACGATGTGACCGCGCTGGTGTCGATGCCCGAAACGGGTTGAAACCCGAGCTCGCAGAGGCTTTGACCTCGGGCGGGGTTCTTTAGAAACATCTCTCCGCAGAAGCAGTAGAAGCGACCCTCGTGTCGGGCGCGCCCACTGTTTCGTCCCTGGGCACTTCGCCGGGGGTGAACTTCGCCATTCCCGCTATAGTGCTTCGCGCCATTGCGCGAGGGTTTCGCGGCACCGCGCAATTCGCTCTACGATCTCAAATCAGGTGCGGACGAAGCAGGCGCGTAGCACGTCGGCATTCATGTCAGGAAGGAATCAACATGGGACTCTTGGATGGAAAGGTTGCAATCGTCACCGGCGCAGGAGGCGGATTGGGGCGCGCGCACGCAATGTTGCTGGCAAAGGAAGGGGCTGCGGTCGTCATCAATGATCTCGGCGGTGCGCTCGATGGATCTGGCGATGGGTCCAGGGTCGCCGAAAACGTCGTGAAGGAAATCAAGGACGCGGGAGGTGAAGCGGTCGCGAACTTTGGTTCGGTGACCAGCGAAGCCGATGCACAGGCGATGGTCGCCCAGGCCGTCTCGTCCTTCGGCAAGCTCGACATCCTGATCAACAACGCCGGCATCCTGCGCGACAAGTCCTTCAAGAAGATGACAAGCGATCTGTGGGACCCCGTCATCGAGGTTCATCTGAAGGGAACGTATCATCCCACCAAGGCAGCCTTTGCTCAGATGATCGAGCAGGGCACCGGCGGGCGGATCATCATGACCAGCTCGACCTCGGGTTTGATCGGCAATTTTGGCCAGACGAACTACGGGGCGGCGAAGGCCGGCATCGCCGGGTTCATGCGCTGTCTGGCGATCGAAGCCGTGAAGGCAAGGGTGACGGTCAACGTGCTCGCACCCAACGCATACTCGCGCATGACCGCAAATCTGTTTCCCGAGGGCTCGGAGGAGCGTTACGCACCCGAGAAAGTCTCGCCGGCGATCGTCTGGTTGTGTTCCGACGAAGCGGAAGACATCACTGGGCGCCAGTTCGTCATCAGCGGCAACCGAGTCACGTTGCTCTACCAGGCGGGTTTCAAGATCGCCGAGCGGGACGGGAAAGAGGCCGCCTGGGATGTTGCTGAAATTGGCCAGCAGATTCGCAAGTCGATGGACGAATGGCCCGCGCCGGCAACGGTTCCGGAACTGGTCTTCTAGTCCGCTTTCGCGCAAGCGTTCGAGCTAGATTTCAATCTCTTGTTTCGCTTCGTCTCGACTAGGGAAGCCGTTTTTTGGGCCGCTTCGCCCAACTCGTCGAGTGATCCGTGGATGTAGTCCATCAAATCCCAGAGGTCGGGGATGAGTTCTCGACAAGCGACCAGACCAAAGTCGAGGGCGCCGTTGTAACTCTGCACAGTGATGTTGAGTCCCACCCCATCGTTGATCGCTGCCACCGGATAGATGGCTACGAGCCGGGTGCCGACGCTGTAGATCGGAAATTGTGGTCCGGGTACATTCGAAATCACCACGTTGAAGGGCGGGTCGACGAGGTTGGCCACCGTGGCTCGAGCGATCACCCGGGCCGCGCGCGCGGCCACTGCGGGTGGCGCAAACTGGGCAAAGTCCTGGAGCAGCGAAGCGGGTAGGGCTTCATGTTGTTCCTTGGCGACGCGCATCGATTGATGAATCGCCTGGAGTCTTTGTCCGGGGTCTTCGACGTGCGTGTGGAGCGATGTGGTCATCGCCGACACCTGGTTGCCGAAGTTTCCCTGTTGCTCTCCGGTCCGCACAGAGACCGGGACCATCGCGATCAATGGATCGCGGGGCAGATCGTGACGCTCCTGCAAATAACGGCGCAGGGCTCCGGCGCAAATGCCGAGTATCACATCGTTGACCTTGACGCCGAAGGTGGTCTTGATTTCCTTCACGGCATCGAGAGGAACCGAGCCGAAGGCGAAGCGTCGATGGGGACTGATGCGGTCGTTGAACGATGTGCGCGGTGTTGGGGTCGAGGCTTCAGAGAGCATTGGGTCGGGCTTGCGACCGAGCAGTTGATTGATGAGTGAGGCGCCCGGCACTTCTTCGAAACCGAACGAGGCGGCGAGTGCCGGAAAATTGCGGACCAATTCTCGGGCGAGTCGAAAACCCTTGCGGGGTGCGCCCGCGATTCCCCAGACCCCACGCATCAGCATCTCGATCTGGGTCGGCACGGGTTCGGGTCGCCAGGCCCTGCGCGGCGCTCCGATCTTGCGCGGCTCGGGGGAGAGGTCGAGGAGGGTCGTCAAGATCTCTGCACCCGAGACACCATCGACCGCACAGTGGTGAATCTTGGTGAGTTGACCCACCAGGCCGCCTTCGAGGCCCTCGATCAAATAGAGTTCCCATAGCGGCCGGCTGCGGTCGAGGGGCCGCGCGACGATACGCGACACCAGTTCGGCGAGCTGCTGCTGATCGCCCGGGGGCGGAAGCCCGATGTGGCGAACGTGAAAGTCGAGATCAAACTCGGGATCTTCGATCCAGTAGGGATGGTCGAGCCCGAATGGAACCTCGACCAGACGGCGGCGAAACGGCGGCAGCAAATGCAAACGCTCTCGGATGACGCGCTTGACTTCGTCGAGGGTGATCGGGGCCTTGGCGCTTGTCGGGTCGAAGATTGCGAGCCCGCAGACGTGCCCATAGGTCGTCCGGGTTTCCATGTTGAGAAAGCTGGTGTCGAGACCGGTGAGTTGTTCCATCGTGCGACTCCTGGCGAGTACCTGTTCGTCGAGAGATGAACTCGAAAAGCGGCCACGCGAGGGGAGAGATGGTGACAGATGAAGCGCGATTGGGGCCACCCCGGGGTGAGGGGGTGGGGTCTCGGTTTGGGAATGAGAATGGAAATAAACGGCGACGGTTCGTTGTTTTTTTGGGGGAGTTAGAGTCCGCGATAGTTGGGGCGGCGCTTTTCAAGGAAAGAGGCTGTTCCCTCTTTGGCGTCCTCGGTCATTGCTGACATGACCGCTGCCACTCCCTCGTAGCGGAGCATGTCTTCGAGGGTCGAGTTGAGTGATTTGTAGATGAAGTGTCGGGCAAGGTCGATTGCGACGCTGGGTCCCCGGGCCAACTTGCGGGCGTAGTCCATGGCCGCGCCCAGGGCTTCGCCTTCCTCGACGAGTTCGTCGATCAAGCCTTCCTTGTAGCACTCGTCAGCTTCGAGGATGCAGCCCGTGGTAATCATGTTGAGGGCTACAGGCAGGCGGGTGACCCGGGGAAGGAAGTAGCTGATCCCGCAGTCGGGTGCGAAGCCGAGGCGCACCATTGCCGCACTCATGCGGGTCGTCTTCGAACCGAAGCGTCGATCACAAGCCAGCGCGTAGGCAAGTCCGGCGCCCATGCACGGTCCTTCGATCGCCGCGATGACCGGTTTGTCTACTGCAATGATCATGCGGGTGAACTCCGCGAACATCCCCGCTGGATGCTTGCGTTGAAAACGCTCGAGGGGCCGATCGGACAGTCCGGGAATTGCTCGCGCGGATTTTCCGCTCAAGAACTCGGCGTCGCCCCCGGAAGAGAAGGCACCACCCGCGCCTGTGAGGACGATCACGCGAACCTCGTCGTTGGTGCGAAGATCGGAAAGCAATGCCGCCATGGCTTCACACAACTCCCAGTTGACGGCGTTCAAGCGGTCCGGACGGTCGATGGTGAGGATGCCGATGCCATCTTTGATCTCAAAGGTAAATTGATCTTGCACGTCCATGATTCCCGCTCCCTTGTGGTCTCGTATCGTGCTGAGTCTTTTAGTCGAGTTGTTTCATTTCTGTTGTTTCATTTTTGCTGTAGCGCCGCAACGGTCGATTTAACGAAGTCTTCGTCGGCGCGAGCCTCCGCAGGCAAGTCGAGTAGCACCGTGTCGAAGATACCATTGCAACGCTCTCGGCACTTGCTCGGGAAATCGTCCCAGAGGCTGATGATCGCCCATTCTTCGAGCATGTCATCGCTGATGCACTTATGGAGTTCGCTCCACTTGCCCTCGCGGGTCATGCGATGCAGTTCCTGCGCGGTGTCCATCCAGCCGTGGTGCTCGAGTACCGAATGGTAGGTGGGGGTTGAAGCGTAAAACGCGATGTGTTGTTTCTGTTCTTCCATCGCGGCGCGCAGGCCTGCTTCGTCTTTGGCCAGGCACAGGAACGGTGCTCCGATCACGTCGATCTCCCCGAGCGACCGCCCCGCCTTCAGAGCTCCCTGGGCGATGGCCGGGATGACGCACTTCTCGGTGAAGCTCAGAGTCGCGATCGGATGCAGGCGCAAGCCGTCGCACAATTCTCCGGCGAGTCTCGCCATGTAGGGGTTCACCGCGGCGATCAGGACTTCGGGCGGGTCGAAGTCGATGGGTCCCGGGTTGAAGAACGGATTCATCAGTGAAAAATTGTAGTACTCACCCTCGAAATACGTGGGCTTCTCCTCTTGGAACGTCGCGAACATGGCGCGCATGCACTCGAGGTACTCGCGCAGGCGAGGTCCCGGGGCACTGTCCCAAGGTGTCGCGTAGCGTCGCGTAACGTGGGCTTTGACCTGGGTCCCGAGACCCAGGCGAAAGCGACCCCCCGAAAGCTGTTGCAGATCCCATGCGATCTGGGCGGTTACCATCGGACTGCGCGGGAAGGCGACCGCAATGTTGGTTCCGATGCTGATCTTCTCGGTGTGTTCGGCGATCAGCGGAATGGGCAGGAAGGGATCGTGGCCGGCTTCGGGCACCGTGATCCCATCAAAGCCCAGTGATTCCATGTGCTGCGAGATGTCGGCGATGTGACGGATGTTGGTGACCGGTTGTCCCTTGCCGGCATACTGCTCGGTATCGGGGCCGAGAATCACGGTCTCGACTTTTATCCCCATGTCAAGTGTCTCCAGACAAATCGCCGTATATGTGATGAGTCAGTGCGATTTGCTTTGAGTAGTCAGTATTTCGAATGTGGGGCTGTATTTTACCGATACATGAGCCCACGGATCGTCGGATTGCACTGCTGCATTATGTGCGAGATCGCATCGCGGGTCGAGGCGCCTCGTTGCGACGTCGTGCGGGTCAGCGCGAACTGGCATTGATTGCCAGTTCGTTTGTAAGCTAAGGAAAAAGGAAGATGATGCTTCGCATTGGACTATCGAGCGCGATCGCGTGTTTTTTGACGGTTGCGAGTGCGACCGCCGAACCCCCAGCGATTGTTGCCGAACCCCCAGCAACCATTGCCGTCGATGTTTTCTTCAGAAACCCCACCATGAGCCAGCCGACGCTTTCGCCCGACGGGAAGCACATCGCGTTTGTATTCTCGAATGACGATATTCAGCGCGTCTTTGTTCGCAAGGTCGTCGGGAGCGACCCTGAGGGTCTCGCCGTGTTTCCGATGCAAGAGGTGCGGCTCGATTCGATCGAATGGGCAAATTCGCGTCGCTTGCTCTTGAGCACGTCGGTGTCCGATCCCGACGCGCGAGAAGTCAATCCCTCGAAGACTCGATTGTACGGCGTCAATCGCGACCGACCGAATTTAAAGTGGCTCGGAGAAAAATGGAGGAAAGGAGAATCTGCGCGGCAAGACCACTTCGAAGACAAGGTCATCAGCCTGCTGCCCTCCGAGCGAGACTACGTGTTGGTATCTCATCTTGAACGTGGGGAGGAGATTCCGAGTGTCAGCCGGTTGAACATCGTTTCTGGCCGGCTGCGTCTACAGCACGCCGCCAGCCAGGGTATCGGCGAGTGGTACGTGGACCAGAAAGGCAACGTGCGAGCTGCCGAGGCCTCGGATCAAGCAGCGGATGGCAAGAGCTATACCCTGCTCGCACGTAGTCAGGTAAGTCAAGAACTCGAACCGGTCTTTGAAGCGGAAGATCATCGAAACAACAGATTCCGGTTCGCCGGATTTCACGAAGACTCGAATCTGCTTTATGTGATTGCGGATCACGAGGGGCGGGATGCGCTCTTCGAGTTCAATATCGCTAGCCGTTCCTTGGGCGACCTCGTGTTCGCTCACCCTGAGTTCGATGTCACCGGTGCGCAGTACAGCGAAGCGCGTCAGAAAATCGTGGGAGCCAATTTCACGGCTGACGGGCCGGAAATCGCCTTCTTCGATGCAGACGAGGAGAGAGAACAAGGGGCGGTCGATAAGTCATTGCTCACGGTTCAAGGGCACAGGACGAGTAATCGAATTGTCAGTGCGACTGCCGACGGAAACCTTGCAATTATCGAAGTGGGAAACCACGTTCAACCTCCCGTCTACTACGCCTACGATCGTTCGAAGAAAGAGATCAACTTCATCTTCGAGCAACACCCGGACATTCCTGTCGATCAACTGGCCGAGGTCAAGCGAATCAATTTTGCGGCACGGGACGGAAGCAACATACCCGGCTATCTGACGCTCCCGACGGATCCCGGGAGCGACAAGCTCCCGATGATCGTGCTCCCCCACGACGGACCGTCGGCTCGCGATGCACTGGTCTACAACCCGGTGGTCCAGTTCTTTGCCAACCGCGGATTCGCCGTTCTGCAGGTGAACTATCGCGGTAGCAGCGGGTTTGGACGCGAGTTTCGGCTCGCCGGAAACGAGGACTGGGGTCGCGTGATCCAGGAAGACATCGCCGATGGCGTCAAGTGGGCAATCCGTGAGGGAATTGCCGATCCCGATCGAGTTGGGATTTTTGGTACGGGCTTCGGAGGCTATTCGGCATTGATGGGGCTCGTGACGACACCGAAGCTCTATCGCGCGGGTGCGAGTTTCGCGGGGATTACCGGTCTCGACACCTCCGGCGACGACGGCGGAGGGGTGCGCATGAATTCTCCTCTTCGCAACATCGATGAAATCCAGGTTCCGGTGTTGCTGGGGCACGGTGCCAGGGATTCCCGCGTCGCAGTCGATCACGCTCGCAAGCTCAAGCAGGCCCTCGAAGCTGCGGGAAAGAACGTCAAGTACCTGGAGTACGCCGACGACGCTGAGGGTCTGGTGCTCGAGAGCAGTCGAATCGATTTTTATTCGCAGCTCTTGAGTTTCTTTGAAACCAACCTGGCCGCCAGCACCCCACCGCCGGCACCGGCGAAAATCTCGGAGACGGCGCAACCGATGGACGCGCCAGCAGAAGCAACCGACGATCTCGCAGAACCCATCGCCGAGCCAGCAGACTGAGCGGTCCATCTTTCTCGGCGATCCTGAGCTGTGGACTCCCCGTGGGAGGAGATGAATCCTGCGCGCGCTTCTGTCTGACCTGCTGAGAGGGCATACCTCCTGCTAACGTGTGTTCTTGCGGCCCGTCGCTGACGCGACGGGTTGTTGGAGAGCACTTCGAGATGACGGCCACCCGGTTCAGTGATCAGGCGACGCAGTCTGAACTCGCCCAATACGAGCGCGACGGATACTTCGCGCGCTCGTCGGTCTTTGATGAAATCGAACTAAAGCCCCTGTGCGACGGCGTGGAAGCCATCCACCGCAAAATCGAGCAGGCCGCCGAAGCCGCGGACGTCAAAGCACCTCGCTTGATCGACGGCAAGCGCTACCAAAATGTACTCGGGTCGAGTGTCCAATGGGAATGGCGGGACGGTTCGAAAGAAATCCGAACCATGGAACCCTATCACCATCTCGACGCGACCCTCAATCAGATGATCGATGACATCCGCCTCTGGGGTCCGGCCCGGGCAATCGTCAAGAGCAACGACATCAGTTTGTTCAGCGACAAGCTCAACTTCAAGCGCCCCGGCGGCGCCC
This sequence comes from Myxococcales bacterium, assembly GCA_022563535.1. Taxonomy (NCBI): domain Bacteria; kingdom Pseudomonadati; phylum Myxococcota; class Myxococcia; order Myxococcales; species Myxococcales bacterium. Next base: position 6,266 of record JADFNE010000010.1, on the reverse strand, counting down.
CTTTCCCATGGCATCAGGACAACCCCTATTGGGCATTCTTGTGCAACCACCTCGATCAACTGGTAAGCGTGGCCATCATCCTCGACGACTCCAACACCGACAACGGCTGCCTCTGGTTGATCCCCGGAAGCCACAAACACGGAGCCCTCGCATGCTTCGAAGACCGGGGCAACGTCGGCCGTCTATACACCGACATCGATCGTCACGATCTGAACGAACCCGTGCCGATCGACCTACCGGCGGGTTCGGTCGTGTACTTCCACGGCGATATTGTTCATGGCTCGCAGGGCAACAAGACCCAGGAGGAGCGGAGGCTGCTGCTGCTCACCTATCAGCCCGGTGGCTTGGCGCGCTGGCAGCAGGAAAGTGTTCGGGGTGTGGGGGGGTGACGTGTTGCGAGGCTTTGGGGGTGAGGCGGGGGGTCTTGCTGTACTGGGCGTGTTGCCATTTGGGCAATGAGGGAAAGGGGGGTTTTCGGGGGTGGTAGTTATTGATGGGCATTGCGGTGGCGCGGACAGGGGGTGAATTTTAGTTTGCGAATTGTAGTTGTGTTTATTTTGTTTATCTGACGCATTATTGGGTTGATAAGGGCGATGGTTCCTGCTACAGTAGAGGCATGGCAGTAATCAAGCAGCTCGAACTTGCTGACTATGTCTTGCAGAAGCGCATGACCTCTGGACATGGGGGTCCGCGCAAAGGGGCTGGGGCCAAGCGAGTTGGGCGGGGCCAGGTGCCTCATCGACAACGATCTGATTTCAATGAACTCACTCCCGCCCATGTGACATTGCGTGTTGTAAAGGGGCTCTCGAACCTTCGGCGACGATCACTCGTGATGGAAGTGCGGAAGACATTCGCCAAGGGGTGGGAGCGCGGCGACTTTCGGTTGGTTGAGTATTCCATCCAGCACAATCATCTTCACATGATCGTTGAGGCCGAGTCTCAAGATGCCCTCTCTCGGGGCATGAAGTCGATTGCTGCTCGGTTTGCATTGGCTGTGAATCGTGTCTTTAAGCGAACCGGTAAGGTGATTGCAGGTCGCTATCACGTTCAGCTTCTTACTTCACCCACCCAGGTGCGAAACGCGCTTCGCTACGTGCTTCTCAATATTCGAAAGCACTTCAAACAGAGAACCGGCCATGCGCCGCCGGTGAAGATCGATGAGGCCTCTTCGGGTAGCCGGTTCGACGGCTGGCGCGCAAGCTCCGAGAGCTTGCGCGTGAAGGCATCCACCCAGGAAGAAGTAGGAGTGGCCAAGGCAGCAAGCTGGCTCCTCAGCAAAGGCTGGCGCAGACGCGGTCTAATCGACCTCTCCGCAATACCGGGCTAAGAACTCTCCTCCACCCAATCCTCTCGCCGGTGCCCACCCCGTCCGCACTACCAAACCGCCCTTTTCTCTAACCGCCCAACGGGCAACCAAGTCCGGTCAAAGGAAGCCCCGCAACATCCAAACCTATCCCCGAAGTGAAATAGCCGGTTCGATCCTTGAAGCCCTTACCGCCGGAAGCAAACCCGAAACTACGCCGACTATTACGATCACGAAGAAGATGACGATCAAACTGGCGGGGACGAACACTGGCGGGACAGCGCCGAGGGTGCTGTTCCTCACCCAATTTGCCATGACGAAAATCAAGCCGGTTCCGATGGCTGCACCCATTGTGCCGGAAATCATTGTCACGCACAGACTCTCGCAGAGAAATTGGGTGAAGATTGCCGAGTTCGATGCACCGATTGCCTTGCGCAGGCCGATCTCCCGGGTTCTTTCGGTCACGACAACCAGCATGATGTTCATCACGCCGGCGCCGCCGACGAAGAGTGTGATCAAGCTTGCGCCGGCGAGGAAGATTTTCAAGCCACTCAGGATCCCTTCGAGCAGTGTCATCACTTCGTGAATGTTGAACGATCCCACCGCGCTCGTATCGTCGTGATCAAATCCCTGATGGAGTCCGAGCACTGCTCGCGCCACGTCGATCGCACTCCAACTGATCTCCCGGGTCCGGGGTTCGAAGATGATGGTGCCGACACTATCGTCGTGGGTGAACCGGCGCTGAGCAGTAGTCACGGGAATGAACGCGAGTTCGTCGTCCTGGACTCCAAGGTTTACGATTTGGTCTCCCTTTTCCTTCGACACCCCGATGACTCGGAAGGGAATCGACTCGATTGTGATCCTTCGGCCTACCGCCGGCGTGTCTCCAAATATTCGCTGTGCAGCGACGAAGCCCAGGAACACGACCTCACGGCTGTCGAGGACATCGCCCCGGCTGATCGACCGGCCGACGGCGATTTCGTAGTTTCGAATTTTCACCGTGTTTTCGTCGGCGCCGCTCATCGCGATCAATTTGCTGCGCTTGCCCGCTCGAACGAGCTTGAAGCTGAGCCAGAGGTTCGCCGCAGCGTGATCAATCGAACCGATCTTGGAGATCCGTTCGATGTCCTCCCTCTCGAACACCACGTTTCTCGTTGCGCGTTGACCCGAGGTGTCGTTCGTGATGGCGCCCGAGAAGAGATAGACAATGCGCGGCCCGATCTTGCTCACCATCGCTCCAAAGTGTTGATCGTATCCCGTTGAGGTGGCGGACAAGAACGTCAGCATCAGGACGCCCCAGAAAACACCAAGCGAAGTAAGACCGAAGCGCGTCGAGTGTGCGCGCACATTTCGGAAAGTATCGGTCATGAGTTCGGACCACATCATAGATGGAATTCTGCCTTCACTCGGCGCTCATCTACTCTGCGCGCAGTGTCACAGACGGATCGACTCGGGATGCACGCCAGGCGGGAACCGTCCCCGAGACGATTCCAACCAGAACCATGGTGACGACCGCCACCGTCACGACCTCGATGGTCAGAATAGGTGCGGGAATTTTTTCCGGGACTGCTACAGCGTCGACAACGCGACAAAGCAAGACTCCCAGTCCTACGCCAATCGCGCCCCCGGCGATGGCGATCACGAACGTTTCCAGGAAAAACTGCAGCAGGATGTCCCGACGTCGGGCGCCAACGGCAAGACGCACTCCAATTTCCTGTTGTCGTTCCTGTACCGCGTCGAGCATCATGGTCAAAATGCCGATCCCGCCTATGACCAGGGTCGTTGCGCTCAGAATGAACAATACGATGTCCATCCCAGCCAATGGTATTTTGCGCAGGGCACTGATCGGACTCCCGATCAAGACCGCCTCTTCGTCCGTTGGCGACACCCTGAGCACCGAAGACAGGACGCTGCGGATCTCCACCTGAAGAGCGTCAAAGTCTTCGCGGTTCCGTAGCCGCAGCAAAATCGTCGTCAGAATTTGATCACCCGTTCCCCAGTCGGGAGTGATCGACAGAAGCGTCGAAATGGGAACCCAGATTTGCTGGTCGATCGGGGTTCCCCCGTCCTGCCAATACTGGGTCCCGACCTCGTCCAGAAAGCCCACCACCTCATACGATTGGCCGTGAATGCGAATCCATGACCCGAGCTTTCCCTTTGGACCGAGCAGGTCGCGGCGAGACTCAGCACCCAGGACGGCCACATGTCGCCGCCTTTCGACGTCGCGTTCTTGAATGAAGCGGCCCGCAGAAATCGAAACTCCGCGCATCTCCATCGTCACGGGCTCAACTCCCCGAACATTGGTATGGAGGGATTTCTGGCCATAGTTGGCGATGTAACTGCTCGAAACTTCACCCACGACGAGATTGGCGAGATGTACGCGTTGGCGCAGAATCGTCACGTGCTTGGGGGTAAGCCAGAGATGTCTTCGATCTGCCGCGGGCGTAAAGTCTTCGCCAATTCGTCCGGCCCAGATCTGCAACATATTCTTGCCGACCTTCGTGTAGCCGTTCTCGATCATCTGTTTGGTTCCCGCGCCCCAGGACATCAGGAGGATGACAGAGGCGGTCCCCCAGACCAGACCAAAGAGCGTGAGAACCGTGCGCATGCGCTGGGCGCGCAGGGTTCGAAAGGCATTGCGAAGGGCTTCGAACAAATCCACGGCTTACGCCTCTAGTGGTTCTGCTTCGGATTGGACTTGACCATCGCGAATGAACAAGCGCCGTTCGGCCGCTGCACCGAGCCGCTCGTCGTGGGTCACCATCACGATCGTGCTTCCCGCGCTCCTGAGCTCGTGCAACAGATCCATGATCTCACCCCCGGTCTTCGAGTCGAGATTTCCCGTGGGCTCGTCGGCCAGGATGAAACTGGGATGATTGACGAGGGCGCGCGCAATCGCGACGCGCTGTCGTTCTCCACCCGAGAGTTCCGAAGGCAAGTGTTTCATCCGCGCCTCGAGACCGACGCGAACCAGAACCTCTCTCGCCCTTTCGTGACGTTGCTTGCGACGCACATCTCGGTAACTCAGGGGCAGTTCAACGTTCTCGATCGCATTCAAGCGGGGGAGCAGGTTGAAAGCCTGAAAGATGAACCCGATTTCTTCACCCCGCAGACTTGCCAGCTCGTCCGGCGCAAAGCTTTCGATCGAGCGACCGTTGAAGTAGTAGCTGCCGGACGTCGGTTGCATCAGACATCCGAGTACTTCCATCAAGGTTGTCTTGCCGGAACCGGAAGGCCCCATGATGGCGAGCAACTCCCCCGAAAATATCTCGAGGCTTACATCGTCGAGCGCGCGCACCTCGACCCGACCACTCGAATAAACCTTGCTGACGTTCCTGAGCGAAACTACGGAGGCGGTCATCGCAGCAGAACGAGATCGCCCTCGGCAGCGCCGCTCAACAACTGAACGCGATCGCCCTCGACGATTCCAAGTTTCACGCTCAAACGACCTCCCGGATTCTCAGCTTCCGTCGGGGCGCGGCTCAAGTAAATCTCGTCTCCCTCGTAGTGCAACGCCGTCTCCGGGACCCAGAGCACATCGGTCGCGATTTCTGTCACGATATCTGCATCCGCGGACATCCGAGGCAGTAGACCCCGGGCATCCACGTCATCGACTTCAACTTCGACTTCAAAGTACGTGACGTTCTGCACTCGCGTTCCAATTGGAGAGATACGTCGAACGGTGCCCGCAAAGGTTCTGATTGAACCAAATGCTTCGGTACGGATTCTTGCTGGCTGCCCGACGACAACCCGCGCGATTTCGTTTTCATCCACCTGGCCTTCTAGATGAAGGGCCGTCGTCGAGGCCAGGGTCAGTAGCGATGTTCCGCCGGTGACAGCGAGCACCGAAGAGACGGCGCTGCCTTCTTCGATCGGTATCTCCAGGATGATTCCGTCCATGGGCGCGCGCACTGTCGCATAGCGCAGCTCGACCTCCAGGCGCGATACCAAGGCTTTGGAGCGGGTAACCGAGGCAACCGCTCGCTCGTTGCGCGCATTCGTATCGTCGTACTCCTGATCCGGCATCGTTCCGGCCTGCTTCAGCACATCCGCGCGACTCTGCGCCAGCGCCGCATAGCGCATCTCGATCTTCGAGGTTTCAAGATCGGCGTGAACCTCTCGCAGGCGGACTTCCAGCAAGTCGCTGTCGATCTCGACAAGTATCTGCCCTGCCTTCACCAGATCACCGTCTTGAACGTAGATTTTTTGAACGATCCCCGAGATGCGGGGGCGGACGTCCACCATGCGCTCGGGTTCGAGGGTTCCGGTGGCGACTACGATGCGTTCAAGGGTGCCCAATGCGACGGCTACACTTGGCGGTGGACCCTCGGTATCCCCAGGGGAGCAGGCCGTCGCAGCCAAGACAAGGCTCGCCAACATCCGACTCGTGAATCTCGCGCGGAGCGTTGCCCTCAGGTTTTTCTTTCTCGCTGCGCTCGCCGTGGGAATCTCTGATTGCTTTGAGATATTTCTCGGCACGGCGACCGAACAGCCATCCGACCTCAACTTCACCACCCGTTCGCCCCCCAGTGCTCCGCGAATCAACACGCTACCACAAGCCAATACCCGACATCGGGGCTTGGAATTCTAAAACACTTCTTTCATGGCGGGGTCTGGCACCAGATCCAGGCACCGGTTCGAATCGAGGTGACGTTATTTTGTGTCACCCCTGAAGATGCGCAGCCATCCGCGACGCGAGTCACCAGTCGGGGCGTCGTCACTTCAGCAGTTCGCCCGGGGGGAATACCCTAGCGAAACGTGATGAACTGCAGGCGATGGGCCCGGGGCGACCCACGGAGTTCCCATTTCCAAACCCATATCTGTTAGAATGATCATGTCGCAGTGGCGAAATCGCTGCCCAACGGATTTCGACCCCGCGCCCGAGACCACCAAAAAATACTCCGAGGAGAGCCAGCGACGATCAACGTCTGAGACCATCGTTTCGAAGGGAGACAGCCATGCA
>JADFNE010000009.1 GCA_022563535.1 Myxococcales bacterium | reverse complement strand
CGAAGTCAGCGAGTTCCAACTGCTTGATTACTGCCATGCCTCTACTGTAGCAGGAACCATCGCCCTTATCAACCCAATACTGCGTCAGATAAACAAAATAAACACAACCACAACTCGTGAACTTTCATTCACCCACTGTCCGCGCCACCGCCACGCCCCGCACCAACCCAGCACCCCCGACCCCCCCCTTCCCTCATCGCCCAAATGGCAACACGCCCAGTAAAGCAAGCCCCCCAGGCCTCCCCCCGCAATGCCCCAACAAGCAACTAACCGGAACCCATCGAGCAACTCGCCCCACGCCGCAGCATCTGTTTTGTATAAGCTGCGATCTGGCTCAGTATTTTTCTCCTCGGTACCGATCACACAGATCAGATACTGGACCTTGGCAGGCGATCACTGACCCCCCTCCCGAACTCACCGGCCCATGAAGCTTTGTGATCGGATTCGAGAACCGCGGCGCGCGCGGATCGCCGAGTTGGCGTTCGCAGTTGCGGAATTATTGCATTGAACGAATCGATTCAATTGTTTGAGGTCATCCTCCTGCTGGGCCTGTCGGCCGCGGGCCTGGCCCTCTTTGAACGCCTGAAGCTTCCCGCCATCGCGGGGTTTCTCGTGGTGGGTGCGGTCGCCGGCCCCGGTGTGCTGGGACTCTTTCCCGAACCCGAACGGGTGCGAGCGCTCGCGGAGATTGGTGTCGTATTCCTCTTGTTCGAGATCGGCCTCGGCCTTCCAATCGAACGAGCGCGAAGGCTTTGGCGCGGAGCCCTGATTGGCGGTGGAATCCAGGTCGTTCTGACCATGGCCATCGTGTGCGGGTTCGCGATGGCGTTCGACATGAGCGTTGGCTCAGCGCTGATGCTCGGCGGCATCGTGACCATGTCGAGCACCGCCCTGGTCTTGCGCCTGCTCGCCGACCAGGGTCAACTCAGTTCACCTCATGGTCAACTCACGATGTCGATCCTGTTGTTTCAGGATCTCAGCATCGTGCCGCTGCTGCTGATGGTCCCGCTACTCGCCCACGCCGGGGAGCTTACGACCTCGAGCATGGTGTTGGCTGTGGCACGTGCTGCGGCCGGACTTGGCGTCGTCGTGTTCGTCGTGCGCCTTGCGGTGCCCTGGGTACTCGAGCGCATGGGACGACTGCGATCTCCCGATCTCTTCAGCCTGCTCGCGCTGTTGATCGTACTCGGATCGGCTTTCCTGGCCAAAGAACTCGGCTTGACCCTGGCCGTCGGCGCCTTTCTGGCTGGAGTTGCGGCGAGTTCTTCGCCCTATGCCCAGCAACTCTTCTCCGAAGTCATTCCCTTGCGGGGGGTCGTACTCGGGATCTTCTTTACCGCCGTCGGCATGTTATTCGAGCCCATGGTGATGATCGAACAGGCTTCGCTGGTGTTTGCGATTCTACTCGCGGCAACCCTGGTCAAGGGTTCGATCATCGTAGGCATAAGCGGCCTGGTCCTGGGCCGCGGCGTGCGGGTCGGTGTGCTCTCCGGAATTGCCCTCGCGCAATGCGGTGAATTCTCTTTCGTGCTCGCCGAGGTATCTCAGCGCGCGGGACTGATCGATGCGAGCCTCCACCAGGCGGTTCTGGCCGCTTCGATCCTGAGCTTGCTCGCGACACCATTCCTGCTTCACTTTGCGCCCGCGATCGCCAGCAGAGCCGAGGCCGCATTCGGTGGGAGGCACCGCGAACCCCGAAACTCCATGTATACCGACCGGGCCAGGGACGGCGACCGCGTCATCGTGATCGGCTACGGCCCCGCCGGCCGCACCCTGGCCAAACTTCTGAAGTCCCAGAACCTGCCCTACGTCGTCGTGGACACCAATGCGATGACGGTCGCCGAAGCCGCGGCACGCGGCGAGCGGATCGTCTTTGGAGATGCGGCCAGACCGTCCTTTCTCGAACGCCTCGACGTATCCCAGGCCAGGCTCGTCACGATCGCGATTTCCGACTCTCTGGCCACGCTCCGGATCGTGGCCCGTATCCGCACCGTCGCGCCGAAACTGCCGATTATCGCCCGGGCGCGTTTTGTGCACGAGGTCGACCAGCTCGAAGCCGTCGGCGCGACCACGGTCGTGGCCGAAGAATACGAGGGAAGCATCGAGTTGGTGCGCCAGACGCTCTCGCACTTCGACTTCCATTCGGCGGCGGTTCGCAAGTTTGCCGATGCCCTGCGCGAAGAGGACTACGGCGTGATCCGGGCGGCTCCGGAATTCGAGATCGACCCCTGGCTGGCCGATCTGCTGCGCGAAGAAAACCACGACTGGATCACGGTTCCCGAAAGGTTCCGGTCCGAAATGAACCTCGCCGAACTCGACGTGCGAGCGCGGACGGGGGCGAGCATCGTCGCCGTCGACCGCGCCGGTTCGATCGATTCGGTTCCGGCGCCCACCTATATCCCGTGCCCCGGAGACCGCCTGCTGGTTCTGGGTGCGGCCGATTCGCTGTCCTCATTGGAGGATCTTTTCGAAGCGGATGAGAAATGCGCGAATTGATTCCCGTTCCCAAACTCGGCGAGCAAATCGCGTTAAACTCTCCACCTCTGATGCGCATGGGACGACACGGCAACGCGATTTCCTCGACGAGGATTGAGGCATGACAAAGAACACGACCCCGGGCGAAAGCACAGGCAGTCCCCAGGCTGTCGATACTTTCCCCCATCGCCATTTGGGCCCCCGGGCGGGCGAAATCGAAGCCATGCTGGTCGAACTTGGCCACAGCAGCCTCGATGCGCTCTGCAAAGCAGCCGTGCCCGAGGCGATCCACCTCAAAGAACCGATGGCCCTCGATAGCCATGCGAGACAACCAAGCGGCGAGTTCGCCCTGCTCGAAGCGTTGAAAGAGATGATGTCCGAGAACCGCGTGATGCGATCGTGCATCGGGATGGGTTTTTCAGACACGATCGTGCCACCGGTGATCCAGCGAAACATTCTCGAGAATCCGGGTTGGTACACCCAGTACACCCCCTACCAGGCGGAAATTTCTCAGGGTCGACTCGAAGCCTTGCTCAATTTCCAGACGGCGATCAGCGACCTCACCGGATTTCCCCTGTGCAACGCTTCGCTGCTCGACGAGTCGAGTGCCGCCGCCGAAGCCATGGCGATGTGTCGCGCTGCGACCCACGGCAAGAAGTCTGGCTTCTTTGTCTGCTCGGACTGCCATCCCCAGACCATTGCCGTGGTGCGGACAAGAGCTGCGGGCCTCGGGCTCACGGTGCATGTGGGAACCGCCGGGTCGATCGACGTCGAGGCGATGGACCTCTGCGGGGTCCTGGTTCAATACCCGACGACCGACGGAGCGATTGTCGATCCGACTTCGATTGTCGAAACGGCACACGCAGCCGGGGCATTGGTCGTGATGGTCTGCGATCTACTTTCACTGGTGATGCTCAAGCCGCCCGGCGAGTTTGGCGCAGACATCGCCGTCGGCCTCACCCAGCGCTTTGGCGTCCCGATGGGGTTCGGTGGGCCCCACGCGGCGTTTATCGCGACCCAGCAGAAGTACTCGCGCAAGTTGCCCGGACGGCTGGTCGGAATCTCCCGCGATCGGCACGGCAACCTCGCCTACCGACTCGCCCTGCAAACCCGCGAGCAGCACATCCGGCGAGACAAGGCGACGAGCAATATCTGCACTGCACAGGTCCTGCTCGCCATCATGGCGGGGATGTACGCGGTCTATCACGGGCCCGACGGCTTGCGGCGGATCGCCGCTCGCATCCACGCCCACGCGGCAGCCCTGGCTCTCGGACTTCGCGAACTCGGCCTCGAGGTTTTCGACCGGCCCTTCTTCGACACGTTGCGGGTGCGGAGCGATCGCTCGGGGGTCGAACTCATCGCGGCGGCGGCAGAGCGCGGCATCAACCTGCGGCGCTACGAAGACGACAGCATTGGCATCGCGCTCGATGAGACGACCAACTCGGAAGATCTGCGCAACATTCTCGCCGCGCTGGGCCCGGTCGATGCTGAAGCTCTCGACCTCGACGATCTTTTTGAACGAGCCGAGGTTGCGATTCCCGAGCGGTTCGCTCGCACGAGTGACTTCCTTCGCCACGAGGTGTTCCATCTCTATCGCTCCGAAACCGAAATGCTGCGTTACATCCATCGGCTCGAATCGAAGGATCTCTCGCTCAATGCTTCCATGATCCCATTGGGCTCATGCACCATGAAACTCAACCCCACCAGTGCGATGCTGCCCCTCAGCTGGCCAGAGGTTGGGCGCATGCATCCCTACGCACCCGAAGACCAGACTCGGGGCTACGCAAAATTGTTTGCCCAGCTCGAGTCTTGGTTAGCGAGCATTACGGGACTGCCGGCAGTTTCCCTTCAACCCAACGCCGGTTCCCAGGGCGAACTCGCCGGGCTGCTCGCGATCCGTCGCTATCACGAATCTCGCGGAGAACAGGGGCGAAAGATCTGCCTGATCCCAGTATCTGCCCACGGCACCAACGCGGCGAGTGCGACCATCGCCGGCTTTTCGTGCGTGCCGGTGGCTTGCGATGCCAAGGGCAACGTCGATCTCGACGACCTTTTGGCCAAGACCGAAGAATACAGCGAGACCCTCGGCGCGTTGATGATCACCTACCCGTCGACCCATGGCGTATTCGAACTCCCCATCCAGGAGATTTGCCAGACGGTGCACCAGGCTGGCGGCCAGGTGTACATGGACGGGGCCAACATGAATGCACAGGTGGGCTTGACTTCCCCCGGCATGATCGGGGCCGACGTATGTCACCTCAATCTGCACAAGACGTTCTCGATCCCACACGGCGGTGGGGGACCGGGGATGGGTCCGATCGCCGCCCGGGAACACCTGCGCCCGTTCCTGCCCGGCAACCCGATCGACGGCGAGGGAGCGGTGGCCGCGGCACCATATGGCAGCCCGAGCATCTTGCCGATCAGCTGGGTCTATATCGCGCTAATGGGGGCAGCCGGTCTCAAGACCGCGACCCAGGTAGCGATCCTCAACGCCAACTACATGGCACAGCGCCTGACCGGCGACTACGAGGTGCTGTTTACTGGGCCTGCTGGTCTGGTCGCCCACGAGTTCATCATCGAGTGCAGGTCTTTTGAAGCGAGCAGTGGTGTGCTGGTCGAAGATATCGCCAAGCGCTTGATGGACTACGGCTTTCACGCACCGACCATGAGCTTTCCGGTGCCCGGGACCCTGATGATCGAACCGACCGAAAGCGAGACCCGAGGCGAGATGGACCGGTTGTGCGACGCACTGATCGCGATTCGCGAAGAGATTCGCGCCATCGAATCGGGTGTACTGGATCGGGTCGACAACCCGCTCAAGAATGCGCCACACACGGCACAGGAAGTCACCGGCGACGAATGGACCCACGGCTACTCGCGACAACTCGCGGCCTACCCGGCGCCGTGGACGCGTGAATTCAAGTACTGGCCACCGGTCGGACGCGTCGACAATGCCTGGGGAGATCGAAACCTGGTCTGCACTCACCCGAGCCAGGGCTCTTAGCCTTCGATCTCTTCTTCGTCTTCGCCCGCTACTGGGAATCCGTAGCCCGCAAGATCATCAGCCGTGGCGATCAGGGGCTCCGTTTTTACTTCCGTCTGGGTCGAGGGGCCCGGGCCCATTTCCTTGCGTAGACGCAGTTCCTCGCGCTTGAGCGCCGCTTTCTCGGCCTTCTTGACCTCGCGAAGTCGCTTCAATACACCGGTCTTACTCTTCTTGGCCATTGGGCTTCCCCTTGTTCGCCTGCAGCGGCGCTCGCGTCTGCATCATTCCGGTAATCGGTTCGAAGCCTTTGTCCCGGCCGTGTGCACAACACCCTGATCTGACGGCGCCGGAGTCTACTTCCAACAGGTCGGAAGCGCAGCCCGTAGCCTAATTGGGGGGGTAAAACGATACGTCCCGTCGGGGACCCCACAGTACAACACCTGCGCGGAGTAGAAAGACCCCGAAATTCAGTTCCTGGGCCAGCAGCGCGACCACTGGCCGCGGGAAGTGCCAGAAAAAACTATTCAGGCACCTAGGCGCGCTTCAAGGAGCGCTCGATCAAGCGGTAGGCCACGGTCGCTACGGGGAGCTTCTGCTTCTTCGCAAGGCTGTTGAGCTTGTCGAGTTCGGTGTCGGTAAACATCACGGCCACCCGATTCTTGCGCGAGTTGGGCGAAGGACCTGAGCCCGAACCGATGGGTCTGCCTGCTCCGGTGCGACGACCACCCCAGGTCGCCTTCTTCTTGGCCTTTGACGGCCGCTTCTTCTTGCGGGCTGTTCCCGCCGATCGTTTTGCTGTCGTCTTTCGTCGTGCAGCCATGCAAACCCCCGATTTATCTCTATGGGTAGTTGAGGACGTGATACGCGATTCATTCTGCGATGCAGTGGATCTCGTCGTCTACACGAAGGGCGACCACAATAGGGACATAACCGCATTTTGTGGGGGGTAAACCCTCAGCACCGGGTCTGTCCAAGTCATTGGCGCGCTGCTCGACTCACTCAATCATCGTCGCGCGACACCCGGCCGCGATGGCGCTTGACCACGCTGCGATTCGTTTTTTCTTTGCGAATTCGAATCTTCGAGGCACGGCTGGGCTTTGTTGGGCGTCGCACTTCTGGCTCGACAAGGGCCTCGCGCACCAGCTCGACAATTCGCTCCCGGGCGTGTTCCCGGTTGCGCGCCCGGCTGCGAGTACGGTCTGCGTTGACGACGAGATCCCCTTCCAGCGTGAGTCGAACTCTCAACTTATCCAGCAACAGGGCTCGCTGACGGCTGTTCAGGACCTGGCTGTACCGGACGTTCCAGCGCAGGGTGACCCGGGTGTTGGATTTATTGACGTGTTGGCCCCCGGGTCCGCTTGAGCGGCTCGCAGCCTCGCGAATTTCCGCCTCGGGAAGCGTCAGGTAGGGAGCAATTTCGAGATCGTTGTCGGCCATTTTCCGCACGCTGCAACGCTATCGAATCGGTTTCTCCCTCTCCAACGCGGCAGTTGCGCATGGGGTTCACACCAATTGTGTCTTCCTTCACTTCAGCTCTGGAGCCGTTATACCGATTCTATCTCCGCTAGAGGCGATTTCACAAAGCCAATACGAGAGAGAGGGTGTGGTGGATCTGGACGATTCAGCTCCCAGAATACTGCTGCTTCACGACAAAGAACTCAGCGATATCCGCAATCTGCTCGAGGGCCTCGGATTCGCTTTTGTCGAACGCATGGGCGGCCCCATCGACGTGGACTATCGCACGCGATGGGATCTCATTGTCTCTTCACAAAAGCGACTCAGTTTTTTCACCAGCGAAGAGATTGAGCAAAACACGCGACGCATCGCCATCATCGACAATGATTCCCGCACCCTGCGCGCAATGCTCCAACGCGTGGGCGTCGACTATATCGTCGCCCGCCCGGTTCACGCCGCAGCGATTCGTCTACTCGTGCTGCACTGTATCTACAAAGGACCCGAGCGCAGGCGCCGGACGCGCGTCACCGTCGGAGCCAAGATCCAGCTGCGGAGCGGCTTGTTCAAGCGCGATGCGCTTCTCGCAGACATCTCCCTCCACGGATGCCGTCTGATATGCGACAAGCCGATCAAGGCGGGTATCAAGCTCAAGCTCTACTTTCCAGCTGAGATGGGGGGCGGCAAGGGCTTCATGATCCCGGGCCAGGCAATTCGAACCGCCAAGGCTGGCGACGGAATCAAGGGGCACGTGGTCGCCGGATCGTTTCGCGGCCTCTCACCGGCCCAGGGAAAGCTCCTGCGCAAATTATTTGAAAGCTACAAGAGCGGGCCCGCACGGCTCCAGCAGGCCGACAGCAGCGCGGGCCTCAAGCCACCCGCGGTCGAGTCCAAACAGCCGACTGAACGTCGCACCGCCCCGCGCAAGGAATTTGAAAAGCATGTGGTGACCGTGGATGACGAGGCGACCCGCGTGCTGCTGTGTCGGGACATCTCGATCGGGGGAATGCGAGTCGAACCCAACGACAGCCTGGTCCCCGGCGACGACTTGCTGGTCGCGGTGCACATTGGCGCGCGCTCCGAACCCATGGTCGTCAACGCTCGCGTTACCCGGGACGATGGTGAGGAAGGCCTGGTCTTGTCTTTTTACGATATCTCCAGGGAATGTGAAAACTATCTGAACAAGATGGTCGGCCGGTTGCCAGACCTCGCGAACTCGGACGATGCCGACGGGTCTACCAATCAGAACGTGATCGTTTCAGAAATCGTGGAGCGGCGCGCGAGCTGAATTGCACATCCGTGTGCTTTGCGCCCGTACAATTCCTACCCCGCATTACCGACGAGAAGTTGGCGAATACGACTCGATGGCGTCATCGAGCCATGGGCCCAAAATCTCAATCCATCTGCCACCCCCCCTCAGCCTGGATTCGCGGGCGGCCGATGAGAAAGATCTGCTCCCACTGGAACGTGCGCCGTGCACTTTCCTGTAGCTGCAGCCCAATCAGAGGTCCCCTTGCCGATGGCGGGCGATCGCATTCAAATCGCCGTGGATGACGACGGACTCGAGGCCACGATCTCGATCGCCCCTGGAGATAGCCTGGGCAAAGGCGCTGTCGCGGCGGCCCTCGAGGCCGCAGGGATCGTTCACGGCGTCGACGAACGAGAGCTCGTCGAACTCGAGAGTCGAATCGGAAACGAAAAGTTTTCGCTCGACCAACAGCCGATTGCCCAAGGAACGCCCCCGAGCCCGGGGCAGGACGGGAAGCTCGAGCTGACCTTTCAGCCCGGACCCCATCCCGGAATGTCCCGCTCCGACGGCAGCCTCGATCTGCTCAACCGGGGGCTGCTCACCCGGGTCTCCGTGGGTGACGCGGTTGCGTATGCACACATCGCAGTAGATGGAGCACCAGGAATACAGGTGACCGGAAAAGCGATCGCCGGATTGCCGGGCAAGGAGAGCACGATTGCCTTGGGGAGCGGGGTCGAGAAACTCGACAATGGGACGATCCAGTCCCTGAAAGATGGTGCAGTTCATTTTCGGCCCGGAAGCCTTCTCGATGTCCTCGACCATTATCAACACTCGGGAGACGTCGATGTGCGCTCGGGCCATCTGGAGACCGAAGGCAGCATCTCGATCACCGGGGCGGTCAATGAGAACTTCGAAGTCCGAGCCGGCGGGGATATCGACATCAAGGGCGCAGTGTTCGGCGGGCGCGTCGACGGCAAGGGAAACGTCCAGGTCGCGGGAGCAATCAACGGCGGAGACAGAGGCTATGTGCGCGCAGGAGGCGACCTCCGCGCCCGCCATGCCCAAAACGCTCGGGTGGAGTGCAGGGGAACGCTCTCCCTGGCCACTGATTGCGTGAGCACTTCGCTGCGCGCCCAAAAACTCGAGGTCGGGAGACGCGTTCTGGGCGGCGAAGCGATCGTCGAAACCCTGATCGTCGCATTGGAGGCGGGGTCGGAGAGTGGAGCAGGGACACTACTTCGTGTCGGAGAACCCTATCAGTCCGTTCGCGATCAGAAGGCGATCGAAACTGCGCTGCACAAGACGAAGCGCACAATCGCGCGGCGAGGCGCCAGCCGGGGTGGGGTCAAGGGCTTTCGCGCGAAGGGCGGCAAGAAGTCGCGAACGAATCTCGCACTCGAACGGGAAGAACTCAAGCAACGACAGGAGCGCTGCGCGGCTCGCGCCGAGCTGCTCAAAGTGGCCCGCATTGACATCGAGGGCACGGTAGGTGTCGGAGTTGAAATCTGCTTCGGGAGCCGACGTCTCCACATTGAAACCAATCTCGGCCCCACTCGCTTCGAATATGACGAAGAGGCCCGACACATCTCGGCGAGCAGGATTGAAGCATGAGATTCGCTGAATTGACCGCCCGAGATCTCATGAGCACCAATCTCGAGGTCTGCGACCCAGACCAGACTGTGATGGAAGCACTCAAGCGCATGCACGAACTCCGCATCCACTGCCTGCTCGTGCCCGCACCGGGTCCGGGGCGCAGCATGGGAATCATTTCGGCCAAGGACATCGTTCAGCTTCTGGGAGACGCGGAACCCGAAATCCTAGAAGAGCTCGTGGTCGGAGAAATCATGACGAGTCCGGTCGTGAGCCTTCCCGAGCACCTCGCAGTGGTGGACTGCATCAACCTGATGCGTATGACCGGTATTCGCACTGCTCCCATCATGAACAGAAGCGAGTTGGTGGGGCTGTTGAGCTTTAGCGACGTATTGCGCTGGATCGCCCTCCACACCTGAGTGCGCCCTTCACACACCTGAGTCATCGGGGCAATCCAGTTGCGCAGCCCTGAGCGCGGCTAGTGCTCCTTCTCTGCCGCCGCCTCGATGATCTTTCCGCTCAACTTCGCGGGGACTTCGGCGTAGTGGGAGTACTCGAGATGAAACTCTCCCTTGCCGCCCGTCAAGCTGGTTAGCGTGGTCGCGTAGTCGAGCATCTCGGACATCGGCACCTTGGCAATCACTACACACTGGTGCAATTTCGACTCCGTGTTCTGGACGAGCCCACGCCGACCGGCGATATCGCCCATGACATCCCCTACTGAATCTTCGGGAATCGTGATTTCGGCAATCATGTAGGGCTCGAGGAGAACGGGGTTCGCCTTCTGCACTGCAGCTCTGAGGGCAAATGACCCGGCGAGATGAAAAGCCATCTCGTTCGAATCCACCGAGTGGTACTTGCCATCCACGCACCTCACGAGAATGTCGACCACGGGGAATCCCGCCAGCGGTCCCTTTTGGCAGGCCTCCTTGACGCCCTTTTCGACCGCAGGAATCAATCCTTTGGGAATCGATCCCCCGACGATCTTGTCTTCGAACTGGAAGCCCGCGGCTCGTGGCAGCGGTTCAACGTCGATGTAGCAGACGCCGTACATACCCGCGCCGCCCGTCTGCTTCTTGAGCTTGCCTTCGACGTGGGCGAGCTTCGTCGAGATCGTCTCGCGATACGGAACCTTGGGTGTCTTGAGATGGATCTCGAGATCGAACATGCGATGCAATTTCTTGACGGTCGTGCGGATGTGCAACTCGCCCATGCCCGTCAGCAGGAACTCGCCGGTCGCGTCGTCCCGACCAATGTGCAGCGACGGGTCTTCTTCGGCGAGCTTGCCGAGCGCAACGAAGATCTTTTCATCTTCTTTTCCGCTCCCCGCCTCGATCGCATAAGAAATTACGCCGCCGGGAATTTCCAGTTCGTGAAGATGAATGCCGCCCTTTTCATCGGTGAGCACATGCCCGGTGTGGACGTCCTTGAGCTTTGCCACGGCGACGATGTCCCCGGGCCCCGCTTCTGCGACTTCCACGTGCTTCTCTCCCTGGAGCAACATCAACTTGCCGACCCGGAGTTTTTCACCCGTGGTCGCATCCATGATGTGCGAGTCCGTGCGCACAGTTCCCGAAACGACCCGCAGCACTGAAAGCGTGCCCGTGTAACGATCGATGATCGTCTTGAAGACGACCGCAGAAAACGGTGCATCGCGTTCGGGCTTCGCGATCTCCGGCTCGCTCCCCGCATGGCCGTTGCCGATCCACTGGCCGCGATCAACGGGAGAGGGCATGTACTCTTCGAGATCGGCGAGCAGCAGACTCACTCCAACTTCGGTGAGGGCAGAACCGCAGACGACCGGAACCAGCTGGTGGCTGCGCACGGCTTCTGCGAGACCTGCGCTGAGTTCTGCTTCGCTGAGTCCTCCTTCTTCCAAATACTTCTCGAGCAAGTCGTCATTGGTCTCGGCGACAGATTCGACCAGGGCTTCCCGGCGCAGTTGCGCTTCCTCGAGAACTGAATCCGGGATGGGCCCCCGCCCATTTTCCGTAACACTGTTCATGTGGACGAGATCGACGACACCCTCGAGTCCCGTGCTGTTCCCGATGTTGAGGGCGATCGGAACCGGGTTGATGTCCAGTTCCGACAGGCTGTCCAATACGTGATCGAGGTCGGCATCGTCGCGATCGAACCCGTTCACGAAAACGATGACGGACATTCCCGCGCTCTGAGCGGCGCGCAACATTTTTTCTGTACCGGCCTTGGCGCCGTCTACTGCGGAGACGAGTAGAACTGCGGCGTCGAGGGCCTGGAGGGCAATCTTTCCGTCGCCCTGGAAATTGGGGTCGCCGGGTGTGTCGACGAGGGTGAGGTGATGTTCGGAGTGATCGAAACCAAAGACGTGGGAGGTAATCGAAGCGGTGTGACCCAGCTTTTCTTCAGGCAGGTAGTTGAGGATCGAAGTGTCGTCATCCACGCGACCGGCGACCTCGGTCACACCAGCGCAGTGGATGAGTGATTCACCCAGGGTCGTCTTCCCATCGCCAGAGTGGCCGATAAGAGCAAAGTTTCGGGTATTCTCGATATGCACATTTTGCATGAACTGGCTCTCTCCCTATAAAATAGATGTCTCGACGCTCTGGCCGGTTGAATTTCGCTTGCTCTTCGTATCCTCTCTGGCGGTTCGAACTGGGGTCGATCCCAATACCGTCTTGTTCACGCCTCGGGCCCGGGTCCGTGTTCCCGAAACGCTAGTCACTGTAGACATCATGCACTTTTTGAGCGTCGGGATAAACCACGATTCTCCAGGTTTTGGATCATTTCTGCCGGAGAGCCCGAGCAAAATCCGAGGCGGTCCAGAATCCGCGCAATTGTGCACAAGCCTGTACAGAAGCGCAGGGAAATGAACAACTGGGGGCGTGCAAAGCGCGCGCAATTACAGGGGAATCTCGCTACTGCACCGCGCGGACGTTCGATCTCAGTCGGATGCGCCGGGGATCTCGCCGCGCTGGGCCAACTGCTCGAGCGCCTTGACGACCCGAGGGTCGAACTGACTTCCCGCGTGGGCGCGAACTTCTTCCACGGCAACCCCGGTGGTCATCGCCATGCGATGCTTGTCGGGGCGAATCATCGCGTCGTAGCTGTCTGCCACGGCGATGATTCTCGCTTCCAGGGGAATTTCTTCGCCCGAGATTCCTTCGGGATAGCCCGAACCGTCGAACCACTCGTGGTGGTAGAGGACGATCGGCGCAACATCTTCCCAGAGGCGAATACGGGAGAGAACCCGATGCGCGATCTGGGGATGTCTTTGAAAGTGTCCGGGAGATCGTTGCTGCGACTGTTCAATCTTCAGCATGCCCAAATCGTGAAGTAGTGACGCGAAATGAAGTCGCTGCATATTCGCTTCTGGGAGCGACAACTCTCGTGCCAGGCGATTGGAAAGCTCGGCAACCGACATGGCGTGGCCCTTGCGCCCGTCGACGTGAGAATCCATCACCGCGACCAGGAACTCGGTGATGTGGGCGAAGAAGTTTCGCTGTGCGTTCTGCAACTCGACGTTGTGCAGGGCAACACCGATCAGCGATGAAAGTGTCGTCATCGCGTCCCGCTCTGCGAGAGAAAAGCCGCCCTGGTCCGGCGAATCTTTCAGGACTACGACGGAACCGGAACCGCCACCCTCCAAAATCAACGGAAATACCAATGCCGCACCGATGGTATCGGACCGACCGGAAGCGCCTTTTCGCGCGGCCGCGCCGGATCCCAGCGCCACCGGGCGCTGATTGGCAATACAATTTTCGATCAGCTCCCGAATCAGTTCTTCGTTGGACGAGAATACGGCTTGTGCCTGATCGCCGCTCGAGCCCAACAGGTCGAGAGTTTTGCCTTCGCTCGTCCGCATGAACAACAGCACCGCACTGGCACTGGTAAGTGTGCGCGCGCATCCCACTGCAACTTCCGTCACTGCCTGAACGTGGAGGGCAGACGAGAGTTCGTTGGATGCGGTGAGGATTCCCTTGAGTCTCGCATAGTCCGCATCCATCCGTCCGACGGCGTTGTTCGTGAGACGCCGCAGCGAAAAGAAAGCTCCGAGCGACAGGAGCGAAATGCTGCACATCATTCCCAGCATTCCGATCGTCGCATTTTGGTCGTCGCTCACAGCAGAAAGCACATAGCGTTCCATCACGAAGCCGAGCGCGATCAGCGGAACGATGGCACCCAGGAAGTACGTGACGAAGATTGCACGATCCAATTTCTGCGAAAATATTGATGTCGACAACATTCGGATTCCCGTACCCTTCTCACAGATTCAAGACTTCGTTTCGGAAGATGGTCGTCCTATCTCATCGTCCCGGCGCCGATGACGCTGGAGAGAGTTCGGTGACATCGACAAATTCCAGCCCGGTTGAAATCCAACATTGAGAATTGAATCGAGAACGGCCTGCTCGTCGTATCCGGAGTTCTAGCGAACGACCGTTTCCAACCAGGTCTCTGCTATGTATGGTGGACGCGCCACTGTCTTCCGACTCCAAGATCGGGAGCTAGAACGAGGATACGGATTTGCTCATCAGGGCTGAACGACCCTTGGCCAGCCGAGACATCACTCCACGCGAATGGTTCATCGGTCGGCGGCAATTCTTGAAGACAGGCACCACAGCCCTGCTGGGCGGCGTACTCGCGGCCGGTTGCTTCGGCGGCGAAGAAGCCGAAGCCGAGAACGCGGAAAGTAATACAGCTTCGGGCACGAAACTGGTCTACGAAAAGCCCAACCACGCCGGCTTCCGCACAGACGAGGAACTGACGAGCCGCAAGAACGCAACGCGGTACAACAACTTCTACGAATTTGGGAGCGACAAAGAGGACCCCGCGAAATATTCGAAAGACTTCAAGACCGAGCCGTGGTCGGTCGTGGTCGAGGGCGAGGTCGCAAAGCCCGGACGCATTCCCCTCGAAACCCTGCTCGCGCCCCATACCCTCGAAGAGCGCATTTATCGGATGCGCTGTGTCGAGGCCTGGTCGATGGTGATTCCCTGGCTGGGAATTCCACTCGCTGCGATTCTCAAACAATTTGAACCGACATCGAAGGCCAAGTACGTGGCCTTCGAAACACTGTTGGACCCGAAGCAAATGCCGGGGCAGCGCAGGAAAGTCCTCGACTGGCCGTACCGAGAGGGCCTCCGGATCGATGAAGCGACACATCCACTCACGATTCTGGCAGTCGGTATGTACGGAGAGTCGTTGCCTAATCAAAACGGCGCGCCTCTGCGCCTCGTGGTTCCCTGGAAGTATGGCTTCAAGGGCATCAAGTCGATCGTCAAGATCCGCCTGCAGGAGACCCAGCCGGAGACCACTTGGAACATGAGCGCGCCACGGGAATACGGTTTCTATGCAAACGTAAATCCTGAACACGACCACCCGTACTGGAGCCAGGCGCGCGAACGTCGCATCGGTTCCTTTGGCAAGCAGCGCACCCTGCCCTTCAACGGCTATGGGGATCAGGTGGCATCGCTGTACAGCGGAATGGATCTTCACAGGTACTTTTGATGGCCGCAGGAGCAGCACGTCGTCCCTTGGCGGCGCGAACCTCTCGCTTCGCGGTACTCGCCGTATCGATCTTGCCGCTAGTCGGCCTGGCAATTGATTTTTATCGGGATGAACTCGGCGCAGATCCGATCGAGAAGATCACCCACGAAACTGGCGAGTGGGCACTGCGTCTACTCTTGCTCACTCTGACCATCTCTCCGCTGCGGAAGCTCAGCGGCTGGAACTGGCTCGCACCTCATCGCCGGACTTTGGGGCTGGCCTGTTTTACATACGCGTGCGTTCATTTCGCGACGTATCTCGTCTTTGACCTCGGCTTCGATTTCACCTTCCTCGGAGAAGACATTATCGAACGCCCCTACATCACAGTCGGGTTCGCCACCTTTTCGGTGCTGTCTGTGCTGGCCGCCACTTCGAACCAGCGCGCCATCCGCAGACTGAAGAAGCGCTGGGTCACGTTGCATCGGTTGGTCTATCTGGCCGGAGTCGGCGCGGTGGTCCACTTCCTATGGCTCGTCAAAGCGGACCTGCGAAAACCTTTGATTTACGCTGCCATCCTGGCGGCGCTGCTTGCGACGCGGGTGCCGTGGCGCCGGATCACTCGACGAAAGACGGCCTAGCCCGAATCATTTCATGAAGGTCCTAATGCGGACTAGTGGGCGTCACCCAGTCGGGCGTCGAGTTCCGGATTCTTCATCCACTTGACCACATCCTTGGCCAGCAGCCTGACGGCTTCGGAGAGAATTGCGCACTCGCCCCGCCGAAAGGGGATGAAGCTCGCGCGAGCAAACCGAGTCCCGACGAAGGTGCCGACGACTCGGTTGTCCTGCTTCAAGACTCCGTCGATCGAAAGCGAGTGGGTGGGAAGCAGGCCGCTATTGGTTTCGATCGCGTCGGTGATTCGGAGATCCAGAACTCGCGTGGTTTCGATATCGCCGGGGACTTCTCCGCTGTTCAGGTTGCCCACACGAACCATCGCCATGTCGTTCTTGAGAGACTTCTCCACGACCAACTTGGAGAGCTTGGAACTCAGGCCGCAGTCCTCGCGAATCGAATCGCGAATTTCAGCTTTTTCCGCGTATGGGATCAAGGTCGCGATGGCCACGACCCCGTCCGCCGCAGCAGGAGAACTTGGCTGCAGCCCGAGAGCGAGAATTCCGGGCAGGATCAGCGTCCGGGCCAACACCGACCGCAGGATCCGTCGATTCTTTACAGTATCCGCCATGAGCTTCAGCATGTTCTCGACTACGATAGGCCAACTGCCTCGGCCGGACATCAAATTGAGCCGCATCAGTCCAATCGCAGATTGAGTCCGATTCCGTTCATCGAGAGACCCTGATCACCGATAGACCATAGAACGCGAGAATTCATCGGGCGACCCAGCAATCGCTTGAACCTGGGGACAGTTGGAGTCACCCTAGGCGGCTTCGGAACAGGCAGCTACAGAAATTGAACGGGAGAAAGTTCGGGTGAGCGAAGCGGGAATGGAACACCGGTCCTCAGAGGACGTCGAGGTCATCGAACTCGACGGACGAGAGTTCATCCTGGTGGGCACGGCCCATATCTCCCAAGAATCCGTCGATCTGGTGCGTGCGGTCATCGAGGCCGAACAGCCGGATTGCGTTTGCATCGAACTCGACGCCCAGCGCTACGCGGCCCTCTCCCAACAAAAGCGCTTTGAAGACCTCGATTTGCGTGAAGTCATCCGCAAGCAACAACTCGCCCCCCTGCTGATGAACCTGTTGCTGAGTTCCTATCAGAAGCGTCTCGGCGGCAAGCTCGGGGTAACCCCGGGCAGTGAGTTGCTCGAAGCCGCCAAGGCGGCCGAAGAATACGGAATTCCGATCTCGCTCTGTGATCGGGACATCCGCATCACCCTGCGCCGGGCCTGGGCGGCCCTGTCGTTGTGGAAGAAGGCGATGCTGATCTCCACTTTCACGGTGAGTGCCTTCGAAAACCCCGAAATCAGCGAAGAAGAACTCAACCGCATCAAGCAGAAGGACGTGCTCAGCGAACTCATGCATGAGCTGGGTGAAACGATGCCGGCGCTCAAAGAGGCGCTGATCGACGAGCGGGACCTTTTCCTGGCCCAGAAAATTCGAGAGTCCAAGGGCGACAAGCTGGTTGCCGTCGTCGGGGCAGGCCACATACAGGGCATGAGGAAAGCGATCCTCTCAGGGGTAGACCAGGACCTTGAAAAGATCTCGATCATTCCCAAGACTTCATCGGCCTGGAAGTGGGTTGGCTGGGCGATCCCCGCCTTGATCGTCGGCGCACTCGGCTATATCGGGTTGACTCAGGGCGCACAAGCGGCGAGCGACAACGCACTCTTCTGGTTTCTCGTCAACGCGGTTCCCTGTGCGATTGGCGGTGCGCTCGCCCTGGCACACCCGATTACGATCCTTGCCGGCTTCCTCGCTGCCCCTTTCACGAGTCTCACTCCAGTGATCGGAGCGGGCTACGTCACGGCGTTCGTACAGACCTGGATGCAGCCTCCCCGGGTCCACGAGTTCAACTCCGTTGGCGATGACATCGCGACACTGAGCGGCTGGTGGCGAAGCCGGCTGCTGAGGGTCTTTTTGACGTTCATTTTCACGACCCTGGGCAGCCTGATCGGAACCTATGTCGGGGGAAGCGTCATCGTCACCAGAATGTTTCAGTAGCAGCGGGTCGCGCTACGCTGCCGACTCAATCATGATCGACATCCAGCGCCTGCGACGACCGTGACCCTGGTCAAGGAAACCCGCTCAAAGGGAGTCTTTGTCACAACCGTTCAACGCGAAGAGCCCGGCTCACGCTTGTGAGATATTGCACGGAGAGGCGTCTGAGGATTTTAATTACTTTCTCGATGATGAGGCTTAGGTAGACTCGCTCCTGCACGCGCACGCGAGGGAACCATGCAGAACTATCTCGACCTACAGCGATCCATCCTGGAGCACGGAACGCCAAAAACCGACCGCACGGGAACGGGCACGATTAGCCTGTTCGGCGCCCAATTGCGTTTCAATCTCGCCCACGGCTTCCCGTTGCTCACCACCAAAAGGGTTCACCTCAAATCCGTCATTCACGAGCTGCTCTGGTTCATCTCCGGGGACACCAACGTTCGGTATCTACAAGAAAACGGAGTTTCAATCTGGGATGAATGGGCCGACGAGGACGGCGAACTCGGCCCGGTCTACGGGTCTCAGTGGCGAAGCTGGCCCGCGACCGCAGGCGGCAGTCCCGAAGATCGCGGAGCAACACGCACGATCGATCAACTCGCGGCCGTCATCGATCAGATTCGCGACACACCCCATTCCAGGCGCCTGATCGTCTCGGCGTGGAACGTCGGGGAGATTCCGCGTATGAAGCTTCCTCCCTGTCATCTGTTGTTTCAGTTTGGGGTCGCCGAAGAGCGACTGAGTTGCAGCATGTACATGCGAAGCTGCGACGCTTTTCTGGGGCTTCCGTTCAATATCGCGTCCTACGCGCTGCTGACCCAGATGGTCGCCCAGAGCGTTGGACTCGGCCTGGGGGATTTGATCATTTCCCTCGGCGACACGCACATCTACCGCAATCATCTCGAGCAGACGCAAAGACAACTGGCACGAACGCCCAGGGAACTGCCGCAGATGCACCTCAATCCCTCGGTGAAGTCGGTATTCGATTTTCGTTACGAAGACTTCAAGCTGGAAAACTACGATCCCCATCCGGGCATCAAGGCACCGATCTCCGTCTGAGTCACAAGGGAGGTGATCGGTGAAGCTATCGATCTTTGTCGCACTGTCTGAGAACAGCGTGATTGGCCGCGAGGGGGGACTTCCCTGGCGACTGCCCGACGAACTTCAATATCTCAAGCGAATCACCATGGGGCATACACTGTTGATGGGTCGCAAGACCTATGCATCGATCGGCAAGCCCTTGCCGGGACGCACCTCGATCGTCGTGAGCCGCAACCCCGACTACCAGCCCCATCCGGACGTCATCGTGGTCGGAAGCCTCGAAGGCGGAATTGCTGCCGCAGCGAAGCGTGGAGAAACGGAACTCTTCGCGTTTGGCGGTGAGTCGATCTACGCGGAGGCGCTGCCAAAGGCCGACCGCCTCTACCTGACTCGCGTCCACGTCGAACTCGCGGGCGATGCCTACTTCCCCGCTTTCAACCCAAATGACTGGAAGCAGGTTGGCGAGGAGCCGCACCCCGCAGACGCACGCCACGCCCACGCGTTTACCCACCAGATCTTCGACCGCGTTCGCTGACTCTTTCGCCGGATATCACCCCGAGGACGCGTACTACACCGCGATTCACCGCACTACACCAATTTCGCGAACGCCTCGAAGCCTTCGTGCACCGTGGCAACCAGATCCGGACCTTGTGCTTCATCGATTCCGACGCTGTTCAGGAGTTCGATCAGGGCTTCGTCCATGACTCCCTCCTCGCCCGAGCTTCCATCTTCGATGCTGTGAGCGAGGGCCTCCCCCGCCGCGAGTCCATTGGCGAGAACCGCCCGGTGATCCACGATCGCA
The DNA here is from genome assembly GCA_022563535.1 of Myxococcales bacterium. NCBI lineage: Bacteria > Pseudomonadati > Myxococcota > Myxococcia > Myxococcales > Myxococcales bacterium. Next base: position 75,412 of record JADFNE010000009.1, on the reverse strand, counting down.
CCCGGCTTGTGATGGTTCTCGATCACCAGGCTGAACTCTTCTTTAAAGCTCCAGGAGTCGACCGCCAGGGCGCCAAGTTGAGCGTGGATGAGGTCGGAAACTTCTTCGACGACGGCAGGGCACGGTCTCATTTTCTTTCGATCCCGGCCCCGCAATTCCGCCGCAAAACTCAACATCGCGAATCGCCCGATGTCGTGGGACAGGCCCAGGAGAAAACAAACTTCTTGCCAGGGCGGGACTTCGCTGAGCACCGCCCGGGTCGCGAGTGCCGTGTGGAGCGAATGAATCCAAACGGCATGCGCCTCGTTTTCGTAGCCCTGTACGTTGAACAAGCTCGATCGCAGTGCCACTGCGACAACGACGTTGTGCGCGTGTTGTAGTCCCATCCGCATCAACGCGCCCGCGACGGAAACGACCGGATCGACACCTCGATAGTAGGCGCTGTTCGCGACGCCCACGGTCTTGACCGCCAGTGCGGGGTCGAGTTCGACGACCCGGGAGAGCTCTCCCATGTCGACCTCGGCCTGATCGACCAACTGCATCACTCGGCTCACGGAATCCGGGAGAATCGGAAGGCGCAGCTCGTCGGCGCGCAGCGCGTTGACGACCTCTTCGAGAAAAGACACCGATGGACCGCCGGCATGGATCAGTCGCCGGATCTCGTAGACCAGCCGGTCGACCTGCGAATCCCTGGGATCGCTGTACTCCATACTATTGGATCGATCGATCGTCTTTTCGACCACTGAATTCTCTACACCGATACAGGGCTGGGTTTCGACATGCCCCGTATGCTGCGTTGCGGATCGAGAGCGATCGAGCTTGATCGGGAGAACCACCGAAAACCGGCGTTCGATGGGTCGAACTCCGGCCCCGTGATGACTATTCTCTCCCTCATCTTCGCTGCAAGGAACTCTACGTATGGAAATGCTCACCGTCGTCTTGATCGCGCTGGTCCTGATTGGGGTCGTGGCCGTTGCCGCAGGCCTCTACCGCCAGCAGTCGGCGATCGCTCTACAGGGCCAGGTTGCCACCCTCGACGCCAGGCTGGCGGCGAAGTCGGACGAGATCCTACGGCTGGAGAAGGATCTCGGGATTCTCCGCGAGGATCAGAGCGGGCTGCGCAAGGAAAAAGACAAAGCCGAAACGGACCTCGCCACCGCCGCTCAGGCCCTGAAGCACGCCAAGGAAGACGCCGAAAAGCAGGCCGAGATCCTCACGACCCAGTTCCGGGCGCTGTCCGCCGAGATGCTCGAGAAGCACGGCAACACCCTCAAGTCCCAGAACAAAGAGCAGATCGAAGGCCTGTTGAAGCCGCTTCGGGAGAAGATCGTCGACTTCGAGCGCGGGCTGACCGATCGCCACACCCAGGCTTCCGCGCAGAACGCAGCCCTCAAAGAGCAGCTCTCGCAGCTAGGCAAGCTCAACAAGACAATGGTGGACGAAGCCAGTAATTTGACCCGGGCGCTCAAGGGCGAGTCCCAGACGCAAGGCGCCTGGGGTGAGATGATTCTCGAGACGATCCTCCAAAAAACAGGCCTGCGAGAAGGCATCGAGTACGACAGCCAGGCGAGTTCGACGGACGCCGAGGGTCGCCGACTCCGGCCCGATATCGTCGTCAACCTGCCGGATGGCGAGCGGATTATTGTCGACTCCAAGGTGTCCCTCACGGCGTTCGAGAAGTTCGTAAATGCCGAGGACGAAAAGGAAAAACAGCAAGCGCTGGCAGCGCACGTAACCTCCCTGCGCGCACACATCGATGAACTCGCAAAAAAGGACTACACCGGGGCAGTCGGGAGCAGACTGGACTACGTGATCATGTTTGTTCCAATCGAGGGCGCGCTGGCCGTGGCGTTGAATGCTGACGCGGAACTCACAGGGAAGGCGATCGAGCGAAACGTGGCGATTGCGACTCCTACTACGCTGATGACGATGCTCAAAACTGTTTCTGCGATGTGGGGGATCGAGCGACAGCATCAGAACGCGGAGGAAATTGCCAAGCGAGCCGGACTTCTATACGACAAGTTCGCAGGATTCGTCGAGTCTCTAGAGGGTGTTGGGAATCGAATCAAGCAGGCACAGGCAGAATATGAAACAGCCCATTCGCGGCTCTATTCGGGAACTGGAAACCTGATTCGGCAGGTCGAGACGATCAAGGAGCTTGGGGCGAAAACGAGGAAGGCGCTGCCAGCTGAGCTCGTGGCGAAAGCGGGACCCGTTGAATCTGTGGGTACGGTAACTACCGAACTCGCTGAGGGGACCGAGAAAGAATGACCTCCACTCGACCGGAAATACCCGAAAAAGGAAAACCTATGTCATCCTCTACCATGGTACCGCTGCGCAACCCGTCGACCCCGGCCAGGGAAGAGCAGGCACGGCCGTCCTTCTGGCGCCGCATCAAAATGCGCAAACGCAGCGCGGACGCGATTGGCCCCGGGAACGCCGAAGAGATTGCTGCAAAACTGGCGACCCTCGAACTTTCCATTCAACAACAGCTCGACCTGCTCGACGCGAACCTGCGAGCACAGTTCGAAAGCTTGAAAGGGCGGCTCGAAGAGGTGTGGGAATCAGAGGAACAGCTCAGCCATCTCGCGGACATTCAGGAGAAGTTGGACCGGCTCGCGCGGAATCAATCCAACCTGTCGCAGTCGGTAGCCGGTTTGAGACGCACACTCGCCTGGCTCGCAGTGTTGGCTGTGGTGGCGGTCGCCGGGGCTGGAGTGGCGCTCAAACTGGTCTTCTAGACGCGGGTCCCAGGGGGCGCACGGTTCTGCGCCGAGTTTCGAGTCCCGGAAGGCAATTCCAATCCACAAGGAATTTTCTTCGTCTTGACATTCGACTCAAGCAGTATAACACTGCATCCGAATATAAGGATATATTAATCGGCGTCAGCCGATTGTTCGCTGAGGGGGTCGCGATGATGGGACCTCCCCTACCGGTCTTCCACCATCAGGATCCACCACCAGGAGTAGAGCATGGCCAACCACCAGGACGACATCCCATTCAAGGTCGCGGACCTCAGCCTCGCCGAGTTGGGCCGCAAGGAAATGAGGCTTGCCGAGATCGAGATGCCCGGACTGATGTCCTTGCGCGATCGCTTCAAGGGAAAGAAGCCCTTTGACGGTGTGAAGATCATGGGCAGCCTGCACATGACGGTGCAGACAGCCGTCTTGATTGAAACCCTCGTCGAACTCGGCGCCCACGTGCGCTGGGTTTCGTGCAACATCTTCTCCACCCAGGACAGCGCGGCGGCCGCCATCGCGGTTGGACCGAACGGCACCCCCGACGATCCTCAGGGCATCGCGGTGTTCGCCTGGAAGGGTGAAAGCCTCGAAGAGTATTGGTGGTGCACCGATGTAGCCCTTCGCTACCCGGACGGCTCGGGTCCGGACATGATCGTAGACGACGGTGGCGACGCAACGTTGTTGATCCACAAGGGTCTCGAGTTCGAGAAGGCCGAAAAGGTGCCCGACTTCAATCCCGACACGGACACAGAAGAGTGGGGCGTCATCCTCGACCTGCTGCGACTGAATCAAGATCGTGACAAGCAGCGCTGGGCCGGGGTTGCCGCTGGCTGCTACGGCGTCTCTGAAGAGACGACGACGGGCGTCGAGCGCTTGTACCAGATGGAACGCAGGGGCGAACTCTTGTTTCCTGCGATCAACGTCAACGACTCCGTTACCAAGAGCAAGTTCGACAACATCTACGGTTGCCGACATTCACTCCCGGACGGCCTGATGCGCGCAAGCGATGTCATGCTCGGCGGGAAGGTCGCCATGGTGCTCGGTTACGGCCAGGTGGGCCGCGGTTGTGCCCAGGCGCTGGTGGGACAAGGTTGCCGGGTCATCATCACCGAGATCGACCCGATCTGTGCGCTGCAAGCCGCGATGGAAGGGTTCCAGGTCACCACTCTCGAAGATGTCCTCGGCATTGTCGACATCTTCGTAACCACCACTGGCAACTACAACCTCATTACCGCCGATCACATGTCCAAGATGAAAGACAAGGCGATCGTCGGGAACATCGGTCACTTCGACAATGAAATCGACATGGCCGGTCTCAAGAAAACCCCGGGTATCAAACACATCAACATCAAGCCTCAATACGACGAATGGATTTTCCCCGACGGACACAGTGTGTTGATCCTGGCCGAGGGCCGGCTCCTCAACTTGGGTTGCGCCACGGGGCATCCGAGCTTCGTCATGAGCGCTTCGTTCACCAACCAGGTGCTCGCACAGCTCGAACTTCACGAGAAGAAGGGCCAGCTCGAAAACACGGTGATGGTCCTGCCCAAGAAGCTCGACGAAGAAGTCGCGCGACTGCATCTCGACAAACTGGGGGTGAAGCTCACGCAGCTCACTTCCGAACAAGCCGAGTACATCGGTGTCGATGTCGAGGGTCCGTACAAGCCCGAGCACTATCGTTATTAAGAGCCGTTATCAAGAGCCTATCAAGAGAGCCGTCACTAGCGCTGCGAAGAACTCGCAGGTGTCACCGCCACGACCGAGCCGGCACAGGGAGAAGATCCCTGTGCCGGCTAGTCGTTTGCGTCCTTTTCCAGCTCAGCACTCTGAAGCGTGAGAAGGAACGTCGTGCCCCGGTCGGTCTCCGACTCGAGCCAGATGCGGCCGCCGTGCCGGTCGACGATCTTTTTGCACAACGCCAGCCCGATCCCCGTACCCGGATATTCGTCCTGGGTGTGAAGCCGCTGAAACACATGAAAGATTCGTTCCTGAAACTCTTCCCGAATCCCGATGCCGTTGTCCTCGACCGTGATCTCCCAGAATTCACCCATGGGTTTCGCTGCCAGGTTCACCTGGGGCGGTGATTCAGTGCAGAACTTCAGTGCATTGCCGATCAAGTTCTGGAAGAGTTGAATGAGTTGCGTCGAATCTCCCAGAACGACTGGCATGTCCCCGACGCTGATCTCCGCTCCGCACTCTTCGATCCCGATCCGAAGATTTTCGAGTGCAGAGTCGATCTGATCGCCCAGACGCAAGGATTCGAGGACCTGCCCGCGGGTTTCAATTCTCGAATACTCGCCCAGGTCACGAATCAGGCGGACCATCCTCTCCGCACCGCCGATCACGTAGCCGATGGACTTCTCGCCCTTCTCATCGAGCCTGCCGCTGGTTTGCTTCCGCAACCGCTTGGCAAAGCTCAGTACGGTGTGGAGGGGAGACTGGAGATCGTGGGACACCACGTAGACAAAGTCCCTTAGGTCCTGCTCGATCGCCTTTCGTTCGCTGATGTCCCGCACCATCGCAACAATCTTCAGTTCGTCTCCCGCCTGCATGGATTTGAGAGCGACCTCGGCGACGAACTCCCGCTGGCTGCGATCCAGACCCGTGGTCTGCAGAATGATTCCTTCCCCGACTCTCAGGCGCTCCAGGATTTCTGACTCTCGATGATCGTCCAGTTCGAGGATCCCGGGAATGATCAGGTCGATCTCGCAACCCACAATCTCGTCGGCGCGGTAGCCAAAGATTTGGCCGGCCGCGGGGTTGAAGCTCTCGATGCAGTGGTCTTTGTCGAGTGTAATGATGCCGTCAAAGGCCCCATCGAGAATCGCGCGGAGGCGCTCCTCATTGATCCGGTGCTCCGACATCATGCGTTTGTTGTTTACGGCCTGATCCCGCAAAAGAGATTCGCGATGCATGGCATCGCTCATATCCTGAATCTGGATGATGCATTGCACGACCTTGCCCTCGGCCACGATCGGCTTGATCGATACCTTCTGCTGCATCTCGAGCCGGGTGTCGCGAGTGAACGAGACTCCGGCTGCGTGCAGCGGAAAGCTCGTCCTCGCGAAGTAGGGCGACAACACGACCGAGAGCCCGCGAGTGAGGGCGGAGTCGATCCCGGCACAAATGCGAGATCCCGCAATTTCCGGGAAGACTGCTTCGATCTGCTCCCCCAGCGCCCGCTCAACCGAAATGCCGGAAGTCCGAGAGACCCAGTCGTTGAAGACGACGATCTCACCTGCGGCATCGACAATGATCACGCCGATTTCCGCGGCGTCGATCGCATAGGCGAGAAGGGATGCTGAAGTCTCTGATTGCTCAGAGCTCATTGCTGCGGGGAGGCCTCCGATGACGTGAATGACGCGCGGGTCGCCTAGGGGGCGATGCCCAACTTGTCTTCAATGTAGTGATCGAGGCTTTCCGTCAATTTGAGTAAGGAGCCTACTTCGAGGAGCAACGCGACAAAGCCACGGACCGGTTTCTCGTGAACACTGAATTCAATGCCGATCAGCAACATTTCGCTACCGGTGGAATCCGGTTCGAGATCGAAGATCGCATCAATGACCCCCGCGCCACGGCCTTCCACTCGGTTCGGCAATCCAGTGTTGAGTTCAATCTCGAGGGTGTCGGCAAATACGCTCAACGTCGCGTTGAGAATGATGTTACCGACTTCTATCAGGGCCTCTTCTTCGAGCTCATTGAGATACTCTGAATCTGACATTCCAGTATTCGCAAGGAGCATGCGAACCAGGCTCAGACTGTGTCCATCTGGAAACAGGAGCAGGGCATGACCACGCAAGGTGCCCGAGAATACCTGTTCGACACCTTTTAGCATTTTGTCGGGAGCGAGCCCCAAGCGGTTCATGACGTCAGCGCGAGCGATGAATTCGACTTTGGGTACCGCGAGGACGACTTCGTCGTTCACCATCTCGCTCAGGCTAGCGGCGGCGGTGCCGAGGCCCATGTTGGCGAGTTCGCCCAATACATCGAGCTGGAGTGCGGTCAGTTCCATGAAGTTCGAACCTAGGCGTCGTGGTCTTTGCAGGCCGATACAAAAGTCTCGAGCTTGTCGGGAGTCACCGGCTTTGCAAGAAACTGAAAACCCGCGGCCGCAGCCCGCTCCTGGATCTTGCTCTGAATGTTTGCCGTGAGCATGCAGATGTGTGCGGCGGGGTACTTTTCTCTGAGTTTGCCGGCGAGTTCGAAGCCATCGATTCCCGGCATGTTGACGTCGACCAGACAATAATCGAACTCGTCGTCCTGACACTTTTCCAATGCGTCGGCACCGTCTTTGGCCTGCACGACAGCCCAATCTGGGCACAACTTTGCGAGCATGGATGCAGTCATCATGCGCGTAGACAGGCTGTCGTCGACGATTAACGTTCGTTTTGAAGCCATCGACCTGGATCCTCCTTGCGTCATGAAGCCCGTAGTTCACGAGCCGGGCGCGACGCATTGCAGTCTCATCGGAAGGGTTCCGTTCCCGGTGAAGAGCAATCAGCACAATGTCAGACCGAGTACGAGATGAGAACAGCAGCGCAAGAATTCGCGCGGCGGCGTATAAGGGCAACCTCGTGGCCAGGACGGGGGTGGTTCCTAGGTTCCTAGGCTGAGGATTCCGGGACGGCCGAGATCTCGAGATGCTCGCCGGTCCAGTGAGCGACCCGGTCTTCACCCCGGACGCGGTCCCAGGAGAATTCCCGCAGGAGCTCGGCCGGAGTTGTGGGGCCGGGGCTGGCGATGAGTCCCGCTGCGAAGGCAAGTACACCGCACAACTGGGTGGACGAGTAGACCTTGCGAAGCGAAGCACTCGAGACCGACCCGTGCAGCTTCGCGAGCTTCTCTCCCTGCCGTTCGAGCAGCAGCATGTGGTGACGGTAGTTGGGCGCCTCCAGTCCCAGGCAGCGCCTGAGAGCCATCTGGGTCGCGCTATTGAACATGAGGTCTCTGCCCCGCACGATTCGTGTCACCCGGCAAGCTGCATCGTCCACGACACCGGCGAGGTGGTAGGCAAAGGCGCCGTCCCTGCGCAACACGATGGGGTCTCCGAAGGCCGCGACTGGATCCTGACGCAGATCGAGGCCGCCCAGGTCAACCGGAGAAACAAAGCCCTCGGGCAGACGCGCGCGCAGGGGATCGGAACTCGCGCGCCAACCGCCCTGCGCCCGGCTGGGGAGTTTGCGCGCGCGGCACCGGTTGTCGTAGCGAAACCCGCCGTCGGGAGTGCGAATTGCGGCCTCGCGGATTTCTGCGCGGGTGCACGAGCACGGGTACAACAAGTTTTTTTGCGCCAGCTGATCGAGCGCCTCGCCGTAGTGGTCGAGTCGGTCCGACTGCACGATCTCGGCATCCCAGTCGAGACCCAGCCAGGCCAGATCGTCGACCATGGCTCGCTGATACTCAGGCTTCGATCGCTCGGGATCCAGGTTCTCGAGACGCAACAAGACACGATCACCCTGAGAACGCGCGTCGAGCCAACACAAGAGCGCGGCGAGTAGCGTCCCGGGATGCGCTGGGCCAGTTGTCGACGGTGCGTATCGCCCAACACCCGAGCCGTGGGGCGCGTTGACAGGTTCTGGCGTCAGATCTCACCTCTCGAGGATTTCATTTTCCGGCCAAGCCTACCGTGGGGCGGCCCAGGGGAAACCTCGTCCCGGCAGCTGATCCGATCCGTAGGGTTTGACCAACGTTCTCAAGCCATTGATACCATAGGGTGTTTTTACGAGTTGGTGCGCTGGGAGTGCCCTGTGTTGCGTTTCGGCGTAATTCGTGCATTCTCATCACTGCGAGGATGCACAACGTATCCAAGCTTCTCCTCAAAGGGGACTTCTAAGCAATGTCAAATTCCACTGAAGTTCTGGTCGTAGCCTCAAAGGTGAAGGGCTACATCAAAGAGAAGGGCGCGATGAAGACCTCATCGAGCGTGCTTGCGGCCCTTTCGGACCGCATCCGAAGCATGTGCGATGACGCCATCGAGAGTGCGCGAAGCGACGGTCGCAAGACTGTGTTGGATCGAGATTTCGGTTAGAGGAAGTTCGAGAACCAAACCAAAAGGCGCTCGAAATGGCGCTGATTGGAGCTTGGAACTCGACCCCGGCCACAGGCTCGAACAGCAAGAACGAAATGAGCCGGTCTAAATGCTCTGCTGCCCAGGGGCGCTCGAAGCCCTTGGGCGGCGGAGCGGTCCTCGCCTTCACACCAGACACGCACGCAGTGCGGCATCAATCGCAGGATGTGCAAACCGGTAGCCCGACGCGAGTGCTCGCTCACACTGCACCCTCTGTCCCGGCGAGATCAACTCAGCGAATTCTCCCAGTGGGAGCCGCAACAGAGCCAACGGGACAGGAATCCGCGCGGGACGCCCCAGGGCCGAGCCCAGGGCGGAAGCAAATTCACCCATACGAACCGTGCCCGGTGCAACCGCATTGACGGGGCCACTGAGGGCACGCTCCTTGTAGCCGGCGTGATCGGCTTCGCGCCGGGGATGAACTGCATGCATTAGCAATCCGAGAGCATCGCTCTCGTGAATCCACGGGAACCAGCGCTCTCTAGGTCCCACTGGGCCGCCCAGACCCAGACGAAATGGCGGTAGCATCTTTGCGAGCGCACCGCCCCGGGCGCTCAGGACGACGCCAAAGCGCATACAGACGACGCGCAGGGTCTCGCTCGCGCATGCAAGTGCCGCAGCTTCCCATTCGCAACACAGTCGCGCGAGAAAATCGTCTCCCGGGGCTGCATCCTCGGCGAGTTGCTCCTCACCTCGCATTCCGTAGTAGCCCGTCGCCGATGCGTTGACCCAGACCTTGGGCGGGTTCGCGCAGGTCGAGAGGGTCTGCCCGATCAACCGCGTGCTGTCGACCCGGCTCGCGAGGAGTCGGGCCTTGCGCGCCCGAGTCCAGCGACCGCTGGCAATCGATTCCCCCGCCAGATGGACGATCGCGAACGCTCCGTCGATCTCTTTTTGCCATGGGCCCGGGAGTGCAGGGTCGCCAACGATCCAGCGGGGCGAATCTTTCGCGGCGGGCGGTGGCTTGCGACTGAGCGCGGTGACTTCGTCGCCCCGACGCAGCAGCGCAGCGCAGAGGCCGCTACCGACGAGACCCGTTGCGCCGGTGACGAAGATCCGCACCCCCTCAGTCGCCCTTCTCGTCGGGCACGCGAATATCGACTTCGTCGCTGCGTTGGGCTGGATCGAATGCGAGGGCGAGCATGAACTCCGCGACGAACTCGATCGAGTTGAACGTGTCGTCGCGCTTCATTTCGAGAAAGCGATCGAGGGAAGGAAAGTCTTCGGCGGAGGTAGCGCGAATCAGCGTATGCATCTCGGTATCGACTACGCCGGGCGCGATCGCGTGCGCGCGCAACCCGCTGCCCGCCTCTTCGAGGGCAATGCACTGGGTCAGGAGCGCCACGCCGGCTTTGCTCGCGCAATAGGCCGACCAACCCGCATAGCCCCCCCAGGCAGCCCCCGAGGAGAGATTGAGCAACACACCACTTTCCGAACGCGAACGCACATGTTGTACGTAGATCCGGCTGCCCAGAAACACACCCGTGAGATTGATGTCGATGTGTTCGCGGAAATCCGCGACCGATACGTCGCGCAAGGATGCGATCGGAGACAAGACACCGGCGTTGTTGATCCACAGATCGATCGCGCCAAAGCGCTCCGCTACCTCGTCGGCGAAGCCCTGCATGCCTGCTTCGTCGCGGACATCCAACGAGCGGGCGATCACGTCTTCACTCGAGGGCATCGCGGGCGCGCTGCGCGAACACAGACCCAGGCGCATGCCGTGACCCGCAAAGTGCTCGGCCAGACCCGCCCCGATCCCGCGGCTCGTGCCCGTAATGACCGCGGTTCGGCCCTTCAGATCGAGAGAACTCAACTCAGTGCCTCCTCAGCCGGGCTTGCTGCGCGCCGATGCTGGTCAATCTGGACAAAGATTGGCCAGATCCGCACCGCTCGGATTCTGGAAGATCCTGATCCCGAACTCTGGAGCGATGGCGAGAAAGTGATCGAAAATGTCCGATTGGATGCCTTCGTAGTTGGCCCAGACGATGTCGTTGGTAAAACAATAGACCTCGATCGGCAGCCCTTCGGGACTCGGGCTCAATTGGCGCACCATCAGAGTTCGATCCTGATGGATCTTTGGATGGCAGCGAAGATAGTTGAGCATATAGGCGCGCAGTGTCCCCAGATTCGTCAACCTGCGAATGTCGGCGTTGATCGAGGTGTCTCGCCCGGGTTCGGCGTTGTGAGTTGAAAGTTCGACGTTTTTATCGTCGAAGTAGCCCCGCAGGAGCGCGAACTTCGAGAACTTTTCGATCTCGCCGGGTTCCAGAAATCGAGCGCTGGTGACATCGACAAAAAGCGACCGCTTGATGCGACGCGATTTGGAGTCGGACATGCCGCTCCAGTTTTTGAACGAAGAACTGATGAACGCATAGGTGGGAACGGTCGTGATGGTTTTGTCCCAGTTCTGGATCTTGACGGTGTTGAGCGTGATGTCGATCACGTCGCCATCGGCTCCGTAGTTCGGCATCTCGACCCAGTCACCAATATTAAGCAATCGATTGTTGGTGATCTGGATACTCGCAACGAGAGACAACAGGGTGTCCTTGAAGACGATCAGGACAACGGCGGAGATCGCCCCGAGGCCGCTCAAGAAGATCACGGGCGAGCGATCCATCAGGATCGACACCGCCAGGATGGTACCGATGACATAGCTGGCGAGGCGGATGAACCCGAGATAGCCCCCGATCGGTCGCTGTCCGACTTCGGGCAACTGCGCGTAGATCTCGTGCACGGCATCGAGAAAAGCACTCACCACGACAGCCAACAGGACCGTTGCGAATGCGAGGGACGCCCGCTGCAGCACGAGTCCGACGGTCGAATGCAGTTCCAGCACCTGGACCCCGAAGTAGATCACGAGGACGGGTGCGAGGTTGGCAATGCGATAAAAGAAGCGAGCGTTCACGAGCGCATCGTCCCAGTGGTTGCTGCTCCGACTCGCCACGCCGCGCATCAAGCGCAGCATCCAGCGTCCCGCTACGAAGTTGGCGATCCATCCAAGCAGGGCGAGCGCCCCCACTCCTAGCACCTGGGAGATGATTGGCTGCTCGCGGCTGAAGTTTCCCGCCAGTTCTTGCAGATCCACTGCGATCTCCCTATCGATGGGCGGGACTCCGATATCACCGGGCTCCCGCCAGACGTCCCCACAGTCCTCGCTCCAACCCGTGTCGGGAACCGGCCACCGACCCTATACTGAACCAGCCGGCAGCGAAAATTGGATCCCATGGAGTTAGACCACATATTCATCAAGGGTGCCCGCGAGCACAACCTCAAGAACATCAACGTCAAGATCCCCAAGAAAAAGTTGTCGGTGATGACCGGAGTCTCCGGCTCCGGCAAGTCCTCTCTGGCCTTCGACACCCTCTACGCCGAAGGTCAGCGACGCTACGTTGAATCGCTCTCCGCCTATGCGCGCCAGTTTCTCGGCCAGATGGAGAAACCAAAGTACGAGACAATTCGCGGGTTGTCGCCCACGATTTCCATCGAACAGAAGACCACGGGGTCGAATCCTCGTTCGACGGTCGGCACGATCACCGAGATTTCCGACTACCTCCGGGTCCTCTTCGCTCGCGTCGGGCTTCAGCATTGTCACCTGTGCGGGAAAAAGGTGACCGGCCAGACGGCAGAGCAAATTGGCAAAGAGCTGCTCGCCCAGGCGCCGGGAGAGCGCTTGATCCTGCTTTCGTCGCTGCTCGCGAATCGCAAGGGTGAACACCGCGAACTTCTCGCTGACATGCGTCGGGCCGGCTACCTGCGCCTGCGCGTCGATGGGGAAATGGTGATGAGCGAGGACATCGAATCCCTCGACAAGCGCCGCAAGCACAACGTCGATGTCGTGATCGATCGTCTGATCCTCGAGCCCAAGAATCGTTCGCGAATCAACGAATCCGTCGAGAAGGCCCTCGAAGTGGGCAACGGAATATTGACGGCAATCACCGGCAGCGGAAAGAAGCAGGGCGAAGTCGAGCGGACGTTCTCCGAGAGCGCCGCTTGCGGCGACTGCGGAGTGAGCTTTCCCGAACTCACCCCCCAATTGTTTTCATTCAACAGTCCCCAGGGCATGTGTTCGGACTGCAATGGTCTGGGCGTGCGCGTGGAGATCGACCCCGAGTTGGTGGTGCCCGACCCGGAACTCAGCATCGACCAGGGCGCGGTCAAGCCCTGGGGTAACAAGGTCAGTGAGAAGACCGGCTGGAGCACGGGGTTCCGCGCCCAGATCGTCGCCTATCTCGGCGTCGATCCGCACAAACGCTGGCGCTCGCTTCCGAAGCGCCAACGCGAAGCGCTGCTCTACGGGACCGGCGATCGGCGCTACAAGCTTTCCTGGCAGGGCAAGAGTAGTCATGGGAGTTTCAACTCGACCTGGGAGGGCGCGATCCCCCGGTTGATGCGCCGCTTCACCGAGGCGAAGAGCGACCGGGCCAAGCGCTGGTACGGCCAGTGGCTTGCCAATACAGACTGTTCGACTTGCGGCGGCACGCGTCTTCGCGCCGAAGCGGCGGCGGTACGGGTCAGCGGGAAGAGCATTGTCGAGATTTCGAACCTGACGGTCAACGACGCTCGTCAATTCTTCAGCGACCTCAAACTCAAGGGCGCGGCCAAAGAGATCGCCATCGAAATCTTGAAAGAGATTCGCGCAAGGCTCGATTTCCTTGGGGCGGTTGGGCTCGGGTATCTCTCACTCGATCGCTCGGGTCCGTCTCTCTCGGGCGGAGAGTCCCAGCGCATTCGCCTTGCAAGTCAGGTGGGATCGGACCTGACAGGTGTGATCTACATCCTCGACGAGCCCTCGATCGGATTGCATCAGCGCGACAACCGCCGCTTGCTCAATACGCTGTTGCGCATGCGTGACATCGGCAACACGGTGGTGGTGGTCGAACACGACGAAGAGACGATCCGGGCCGCCGATTGGGTGATCGACTTTGGGCCGGGGGCCGGGGTTGCCGGGGGCCAGATTGTCCACGCGGGCACACCGAAAAGTCTCGAGCGGTGCAAAAAATCGATCACGGGCGCCTACCTGTCGAATCGAAAACGCATCGAGATTCCCAGCAAGCGGCGCAGCGCCAAGGGCAGCCTCAAGATCAGCGGCGCCCGGGAAAACAATTTGCGGAATATCGATGTCGAACTCCCACTCGGTGTGCTGACCGCGGTCACTGGGGTTTCGGGGGCCGGGAAATCAACCCTCGTCAACGACATCCTGCATCCCGCGCTGTCGCGCAAATTCCATGCTTCGACCAAGCGAATCGGCAAGCACAGCACGATCACCGGAACCGAACAGCTCGACAAGGTGATCGGCATCGACCAGCGGCCCATCGGACGCACCCCGCGCAGCAACCCGGCGACCTATATCAAGGTATTCGATGAAATCCGCCGCTTCTTCGCCCAGTTGCCCGACGCGCGCATCCACGGCTACAAACCCGGACGCTTCTCATTCAACGTCAAAGGCGGGCGCTGTGAAGCCTGTGAAGGCGACGGGGTTCGCAAGATCGAGATGCACTTCCTGGCGGACGTCTTCGTGCGCTGTGAAGAGTGCCAGGGAAAGCGCTTCAACGAAGCAACCCTCGCGGTGAAGTACAAGGGGTTGAACATCGCCGACGTGCTCGATCTCACGGTGTTCGAGGCAATGGAGATCTTTGCAGTCCACCGCAAGATCCACGGTCCACTCGAGCTGCTGTCGCGAGTCGGGCTCGACTACTTACCCCTGGGTCAACCCTCTCCGACGCTTTCGGGGGGTGAAGCCCAGCGGATCAAGCTCGCGCGCGAGCTCTCCAAGCGGGCCTCCGGGCGGACGCTCTATATCCTGGACGAACCCACGACCGGCTTGCACTTCGAAGACGTACGCAAGCTTCTCGTCGTGCTCGAGGAACTGGTCGACGCCGGCAATTCAGTGGTGGTGATCGAGCACAATCTCGACGTCATCAAGCGCGCCGACTGGATCCTCGATCTCGGACCCGAGGGGGGGCCGGAGGGCGGAGAGTTGATCGCCCAGGGAACACCCGAGCAAGTGAGCCGAATACGCGCCTCACACACTGGACGATATCTTCAGAAGCTCCTGAAATCCGCGCGCCGGCCCAAGAAGAGAGCAAGTCGGGCCAAAACGGGGAAACGGCAAGCCTGATTTTTTTAACCCCTTGCTGGGGGGAACCGCTGTGGTTTTGGCCCTGTCCAACCGTCACGACCCTCTGTCGAACCGAGCCACTAAGGAATTGATTGATGCATCGCAGTCGCACGAACACTCTCATTGGCGCGATATGCCTGATCTCGCTGGCATTCGCCTCCATGCAAGCCGCAGCGGCCGAAGCTGCGAAGAAGGAAGACAACATCCTGTATGTCCTGGGGGTTGCGATGTCCCAGGGTCTCCATTCCTTTGGCCTCGTAGGTGCCGACCTCGAGGTAGTGCTCGACGGAATCAAGGACGGCGTCACGGGGGCGGCGAGTCACGTCAATACCCGGGAGTACATGAGCCAGATCCAGGCTCTTCGTAAGCAGCGCGGAGCCGCAGTGGTCGAAGCGGAGAAGAAGATGTCGGTCATGTTTCTCGCTGCTGCCGCCAAGGAACCGGGTGCGAAGAAGTACGATTCGGGTCTCGTGCTGACGACCATCAGCGAGGGAAGCGGTCCGTCGCCCACTCCCACGGACAAGGTGAAGGTTCACTATCACGGCACCCTGCGAAATGGCAACGTCTTCGACAGCTCGGTCGAGCGCGACCAGCCGGTGACGCTCCCCTTGAACGGCGTGATCGCGTGCTGGACCGAAGCCGTCACCATGATGAAGGTCGGGGGCAAGAGCAAACTGGTTTGCCCGTCAGAGATCGCCTACGGCGATCGAGGCAGCCCGCCCACCATCCCGGGTGGTGCGACGTTGGTCTTCGAGGTTGAGTTGCTGGAGATCGTTGGAGCCGCTCAGCGCTGAGCAGTGCCTCGCTGAAGGGTGGATCGAGGGTCTTCGCTCCCCGGTTCGAACAATAGTCCCCAGTCCACAATGTCGTTCACGCTGCCGGACGTTCGCTTCGGTGTGGCGAACATTTCGACCAAACTGCGCTGCGCTTCCATTGGAAATGCGATCTGATTCGAGACTTGAATCTGGTGCATCGAATCATTCCGCACGGCTATGGGTCGATCTCGCCGCGTATTTTGATATTTGTTCTTGGCGAGTTGCGCCCTGAGGGACGGCGGAGGCCCGACTTCAACGCGCAAGGTCGCATGGCTTCTCCGGGACTTGGATTGACCGGCGGCCCCAACTTCGACCAGTTGTACCATCCCCCCCGCGAAGATGGTCAGCCCTGCCACAATGCAGAAGGGCGTCAGGGCATCGACGATCCTTCGCCGCAGACTCCGCCGACGGCGTCGCATCCGGCGGCGCACCGGCTGGGGAAAGGATTCGGCGGCGAGCGACGACAACGCCGCCGCTTCCTTTGAAGCAAGCGTCACGGAATCACTGGGACTGCTTTCCACGCTCGATCTCCGAGACGGTACCAATAGGGACAAAGGCGCAGCCGAGTTTCGGCTGGGCCTAGGTCCGTATCGGATCTTTCCGGGATCATCTTGATTAACGGTCGGCGGTTCCACTATGCGTGGAAAAGCGTGTGCCCTACTTCAATCGTGGAGGGTTCAGTCGCCCTCGTCCGCGCGGTGAACTTGAAGGTGACGCTGCTCGACGCGCGACTCGAACTCGAAATTTTCTGCGGACAGCGCGGCTTCCGGGTCTAGCCCCAGGTTGCGGGCCGCGTCTACGCACCTGGACAAGATCTGCCCCAGCATTCGATTGGCTTGCGGGTGCTGGGCATCGTCGCCGCGCCTGGCTTCCCGGACCAGGACCTCGAGTGCGCTGTCGAAGGCCGACAGATCGAACTCTCCGTTCGACTTTGATTCGGGCTGTGGCTCCAGATCTGACGACGTCGAGCAGGAAAGCCGCGACGCGCGTTTGTGTAACTTGGCCGCACGGGCGAGGGCGGGCAGCGCTCGCGGGATTCCTTCGAAGGGGCTCGCGGGTTCGTCCTTCGCAGCCGCCCGCTTCGCGCGTTCGTGCGCTTTGCTCTCCTCCCAAAAACGGGTCTGATCTGCTGTTGTGCGGAATGGCTCGCGCTCGCCGCCGCGCTCGGGGTCGCCAAACACGTGCGGATGACGGCGAATCAGCTTGCCGCAGATCGCGGCCGCGACATCGTCGAAGGCAAAGTGGCCCGCTTCGTCCGCCATTTGTGCATGAAAGACGACTTGCAACAGCAGATCCCCAAGCTCATCACACAGCGACTCCATGTCATTCATGCGAATGGCGTGATCGACCTCGTACGCCTCCTCGAGGGTATAGGGGGCGATCGAGTCAAAGGTCTGCTCGACATCCCAGGGGCAGCCGTCCGCGGGGTCGCGCAGCCGCGCCATGATTTCGAGCAGCTCCCGAATTGGAGACGATTTCGAATCCGACATCGATGCGAGTATGAAGACCCGGAGCCTGCGATGCAACGAGCATGAGCGTGGTTGGCAGCGCGACTGCAGCAAAGATTCGCAAAGACGCAGTCCCGACGCGGCATCTCAATTTGAAATGCTCTCGGGTCGATACACCTACAAGCGCTTCGATCGTATGCCGCCCGCTGCTTCGCCGGCCCGTTGACAGATCGTCGACACTGGCGATGTGAGCCTGAAAAGCAAGGAGCCTGGATGGACGTTCCCGACAGCATCCCGATTCCTGTACAGCCCGAGCCCCAGAAGAACCTCATCCCCGCCGCGGTCAAACGCTCGGAGCCCCCCATCTTCGACCCCGAAAGGGATGGCAGTGGCGAGGGGCACCGGAAGAAGCGCAGAACGCGGCGCGACCCCACTGCGACTTCCCATGAGCATGAGCCCGAGAATCAGGATCCCGCAGGCGAACCAGACCGCGGTAGCCGCATCAACATTCGCGCCTGAATTCGGTGCTACGACGAAAAGTTCGCACCCGCGCCCAGGCTGGGTAGTGCACGGGATGATGACGGCGAAACGGGGCGTTCACCGGAGGTGATCACAATCTGCATCCAATGTGCAGAGACCACCGGATCACGTCGCTCGCACTGGGGTTTCGCCTCTCTCGCAGATCACCGGCATGGTGATTGCACTGTAGATCCACATGTCTGTTGCAAAGATACTCATCGAGGAAATAGAGGCCTTCGCGGTCCGGAACCCCGGACACCAGAACTCAGCGGATGTCCTGCTCAAAGCCGTCAGGAAGATCGACACCCAATTTACCGGCGAAACCAGGGACATGCTGCTGAGCGAAGCTCGCCACACATTCCTTCAGCAAATCCAGACACTCGAGACCGCCGAACGGACTTTGGAATCGCTCAAGACGCTCCAGACCAACCAGAAAAAGCTCGTGGAGGCGCTGAAGAGGCTGGCGATGCAGCGACCTGAGGGCGCGACACTTCACTGAGTCGAACTCTTTGCTCGGTGACGAACTCAGCGCTTCATCAGGGAGACCGAGACGGAGAAGAAGCGAGACTCCATCTTGGTAACCGAGATTTCTTCGACCTCAAAATCGACACTTACGGTCACGAAGCCCGAGGCATAGTAGAACTCGTAGCTCGGCCCCATCACGAGGGCGGGGCAAGAGATCCCGTCAATCGAGATCTCGCTGGGCTCGAGGGCGTCCTTGAATGAGCCCGAGATCATGTTCCCGACTTCACCGACGGCGTCGAGTATCTCTTCGCTGAACTCGGTGGGCTTCTCGCCCAGCAGTCCTTCCGTCAGCAGGTAGGCGACTTCCTTCGGCATGTTGAGGGTCAACGTCCCAACCCATTCACCCATCAGCCCCACCAATACACTGAGGCCGTGCTTTGAGGCCGGAAACCTTGAACATCCGACAGCTGTCGGGTCGACGCCTGTCATTTGAAGGCCCATCTTGGTTGCCTTGATCAGCGCTTCCAGGACCGTGGTGTTGATCTCGATGTGGGGTGCGATGTTCTCAGTCGACATGTCGATTCCAACTCCTTGCGAATTTGCCGTAGGTGTTGGAATTCATCGGCGAGCGTGTGCTGTCAGCTTGAGTCGAAAACAGCGATTCTGAAGAATGGAGCAGGTCTCAGCTTTCGAGAAGGGGCTCGAAGCGCGACTTCTCTGTGGCCTTCATATAGGCGTCCTGGGCGGTGATCACTCCGGCCTTTGCGTGCTCGAACAACACGTCATCCATCGCCTGCATGCCGTCCTTCTTGCCCGCCTGCATGATGGAATACAGCATTTGAGTGTTGCCTTCGCGGATCACGTTGGGCAGTCCCGGAGTCTTCAGCAGGATCTCGTTGCACGCGATGCGCCCCTTGCCGTCGGCGGTCGGAAGCAGCAACTGAGAGATGATCCCCGCGAGCGATTCAGAGAGACTCATCCTCACCATGTTCTGCTCTTCTGCGGGAAAGGCGTCGATGATGCGATCAATCGTTTTGGCTGCATTGTTGGTGTGGAGGGTCGCGAAGACCAACATTCCCATTTCTGCCGCGGTAATGGCCAACGCGATGGTCTCTCGCTCCCGCATTTCGCCGACGAGGATCACGTCTGCGTCCTGCCGAATCGCCGAGCGCAACGCGGGTCCAAAGCCCTGAGTGTGCAGCCCCACTTCGCGGTGTGAGAATATGCAGCCGCGATTCTGGTGGACGAACTCGACGGGATCCTCGATCGTCACAATGTGCTTCGAGGTCGTTTTGTTGATCTTGTCGATGATCGCCGCCAGGGTGGTCGACTTACCAGAACCCGTGGGTCCCGTGACCAGCACGAGTCCACTCTCGAGCTCTGCAAGATCTTCGATCGATTGTTTGAGCTTGAGCTTCTCGATCGAGATGATTTCTTCTGGAATGATCCGAAAAACTGCGCCCGCGCCGTTTTGCTGAACGAAGTAGTTGGCGCGGTAGCGCGCCACACCCTCGAGGCCGTATGCAAAGTCGACATCCTGGGTCTCGATGTATTCTTGCCAGTGCCTTGGACTTGCGATCTCCTTGAGCAGCTCTCGCAGCCCCTCATCCGTAAGGACATCCTTGCCCTCGATCACCCGGATCTGCCCCTTGATGCGAACCCGGGGCTGGAGGCCTGTGGCCATGTGGAGATCTGAGCAGTCGTGTTCCTTCAAATAGATCAGAAGCTCGTCGAGCTGCGCCATGGTGGTCTCCTGCATCTGGCCCTGGCCAGTCGATCTGGCATCAAGCCGTAATGAGCTTCTTGTCTTCGGCGATTCGCAGCGCCTCTTCCCGGGCGATCTGGCCGCTGCGCACCAACTCGCTGAGCGATTGCTCGAGCAGGTACATACCGTGGGCTCCACCGGTCTGAATCGCCGATCGAATCTGGATCGTCTTTTCGTCTCGGATCAGGTTTCCGATCGCCTTGTTGATGACCAGCATCTCGAGGGCCGGAACCCGTCCACTTCCATCGGCGGCCACCACGAGCCGCTGCGAGATTACGCAGCGCAATGACTCCGAGAGCATGGTGCGAACCTGGCCTTGCTGATTGGAGGGGAACGCGCCGATCATTCGACTGATGGTGCGCACTGCGCTCGATGTATGCAGCGTAGCGAGCACAAAGTGACCGGTCTCCGCGGCAGTCATCGCCAGTGAAATAGTCTCGAGATCGCGCAGCTCTCCAATCACGATTACGTCGGGATCCTCGCGCAGAGCAGCACGCAAGGCGCGTGCAAAACTCGACGTGTGGCGCCCCGCGTGACGCTGATTGACCAGGCAGCGCTTCGATGGATGAACGTACTCGATCGGATCTTCGATCGTGAGGATGTGTTCGTCCCGCTCTTCGTTGATCAAGTTGACAAGCGCCGCCATGGTCGACGACTTGCCGCAACCGGCGGGCCCCGTGATCAAGACCATGCCCTGGTGATAATTGGTGTGCTTGGCCAGCGCGCTGGGCAGACCGAGTTGATCCAGCGTCGGAGGATCAGCGGGAATGGCACGATAAACGGCATCGAAGCCGCGTTGCTGTCGATAGATGTTGGTGCGGAATCGGCCGACGCCTTCGACGTCGTAGCACATGTCGAGTTCACCAAACCGGCACAGTTCCTCGCGCTGGGCTGAGGTGAGCCCCGCGCTGACCATGCGCTCGGTCGCCGCGGCATCGAGCTTTGAACCATTCACTTCTTGCAGCGCCCCGTTGATTCGCACTTGGGTAGGAGCTCCGGAGTGGAGATGAATATCGCTCGCGCCTTTGCTGAACGCGTCGCGGAGAACGTTGTGAAGTTGGTCCAGGTCCGCCTGGCTGGGGTCTGCGATCGTGAGATTGAGAGAAGCTCTATCGTCGTCGTCAAACTCGACGGG
The DNA here is from genome assembly GCA_022563535.1 of Myxococcales bacterium. Classification (NCBI taxonomy): domain Bacteria; kingdom Pseudomonadati; phylum Myxococcota; class Myxococcia; order Myxococcales; species Myxococcales bacterium. Next base: position 54,336 of record JADFNE010000009.1, on the reverse strand, counting down.
TGCTGCCTGCACCTTGGGTTCGGTTCGCGGCGGCGCGGGGGCATCGCTGGGCACAACGACCTGCGCTTGGATGGTCTCGATCTTGGCGAAGGCTTGCCGCGGAGGTTCTGCCGCGGCAGCGGCTGCCGCCGGCTCCGCTTTCGCATCTTCGAGGGTCGGGGTCGGCTGTTCTTGTGATGCTGGTTGGGGTACTGGTCGTGGTGCTGGTTTTGCTTGCGGTATCGGTTCCTGAACCGGCGCGGCGCCGGGCGCTACGGGTTGCTCGACCTGTCGAGGTGGCCGCAAGGGAGATTCGGCTACGGTTCTCCCGCTCGCGGCCTGTTTCGCGCGATGTTTGATCACCAGATCGCGCTGCAGTTTCTTGAGCTTCTCGATCTGTGCTTCGTCGACGAAGCCGAGTTTGACAAAGATGTCTCCGAGCCGCCGCTCGGGATCGCGGCCCTGCTCGCGGGTCGCTTCCTGAAGCTGCTCCATGGTGATCATCTTGCACTGGATCGCAAGACGACCGATCAGGTGTACGGGCTGCTTTGTGGTCATCGTGAGGGGGTATCGGCAATCCGGGATGTGGCGTTGAGCAGCTCGCTCGGAAATTACGAATTCGCTTGGGGCGCGAGGTTCGTGGTTCCAGCGAAAACCGAAGAATCCGTCATTGCCACCCGCCTCACATGCTAAGGTCGGCCGCCCATGACTTCCCCCCTACCAGCCCTGGCCGGATTCCAGCGGCGACACCTGCGCAAGCTTGCCCACGGCAAGAAAGCCATCGTTGTAGTCGGCGAAGCGGGGATTAGCGATCAGGTGATCTCGGCCCTCGATCAGGCGCTGACCGATCACGAACTGGTCAAGATCAAGTTGCCGGGTGCTGAGGGCAAGAAAGAGCTGGGGGCGGAATTGGCCAAGCGCAGCGGCGCCCACCTGTGCGGGCTCGTGGGCCATATGGCGATTCTGTTTCGCCCCGATCCGGAAGAGCCTCGCATCGAGTTGCCCACTCGCAGCTCGGCCTGATCGCGATCGTCGCGTCCAGCGCAAACCGGACAAACCGGTTTACCGCGACATCGCTTTCCGCAGAGCGCGTTCGTAAAGGTCTTCTATCGCCTTTTCTTCCTCTGGGGTAAGGCGTACAAACTGAACTCCCATCCCGAGTGCTTCGGTCTCCAGGTCGGGACCCATGTTGTGCCAGGCCACCTCTCCCGGGACATCCACCACGTCACCCGTCTCCTCGATTCGCATCTGAACCCGTATCTTGGTGCCCAACGGCAGCGGGCTCTGGGTCGAGATGAACAGCCCGCCGCGCGAGACATTGGTCATCAGGGATTCTCGAATCTCGCCATAGGATTCAAATCCAACCCGCAACCGGGTCGGAACCCGGACCGAGTCTTCCCGGCGATCATCTGAACTTTCGTGACCCTCCTGCTTGAACTGACGGTCAAGGATGCGCTTGAGCTGTACCCAGCGCTGCCAGTCGGAAACCGTGATTCCTTCTTCGCTGGCTCTGCGCCGCTCGAGCAGCATGTACTCGCGAAAAGTCGCGGGAAGATTCGGGAGCATAGATTTCTCCGCGTAGGGCTTCCGTCAAGAAACCCCCGTCACGAATTCATCGGAATACACTGAGTTGGAATTGACGGTAATTACACCCGAATCTGCAGGTAAGACAGAAAACTCCCGAGTTTTCTTCCGTATTTAACTCCCAGTGCAGCTGGGGCACACCACCTTCCCCAACCCGCCGCCTTGTGAGATCGTCATGAAGGCATTTTCCCGGGGGGCAATTGCTGTGTTACAGACCGCGCAGCTCACGGCTTGATTGAGCACAATGGGCTGCCAGCCCAGGACATCGCCGGCCTTGTCAGCGGCTGCCGCTTTGCCTCGATTCGCGTCCGACGGCGCGTGGCCGGCTTCCACGGCCTCGTCGCGTCGAAGCTCCTCTTCGACATCCGCTCGTGTGCTCCGGTGGCCGTGGCGGCTCCTGCGCGCATCTCGCCACTGCCTCCTGGCCGCCCGCTGCTGATTGCGAATGCGTTCGCGTACACCTTCCGCTTCGTCAATCACGTCTTCGAAGAAGTCGCCTACGTCGTCCGAGACGTTCTCGACCGCGGTAAAGACCTCTTCGAGGACATTGCGCACCAGGTTCGACACGGGGACTCGCAGATCCTCCGCCAGTCGCCTGATGTCCTGCGAGAGTTGTTCAGAGATTCTGGTGTGGAGCACACGCTCCTTGCGCCGACTTCGGTGGCGGGAGCCACATGAACTCGAGCGTCTCTCTGATGTATTGCCTGAAGCATTGCCCGATGAATTGGGTTCGCAGTTTCGCATGTCGTGCACCTCGCAAGCCCAGGCGCGTTCCGGTTTGTTCGCAACCTAATGTATCACGATGTGACACATGTCAAGTCACGCCGGCATGATTGCCTGGGCTGAGGATCAGAAAAGCAAATTTTAGAGCGAATCTAGAGGTACGTGAGCCAGCGCTCGTACTGGGGCAGCTTGCCGGAGACCAGATCGAAGAACCTCGCCTGGAGCTTCTCGGTGACGGGACCGCGCTTTCCCTCACCTATGACCCGATGATCGAGTTCGCGAATCGGCGTGACTTCGGCCGCGGTTCCGGTCAGGAAAATTTCGTCTGCGATGTAGAGATCGTCTCGGGTGATGCTCCGCTCCACCACTTCGATTCCCTCGGCACGGGCCAGTTCGATCAGCGTTTCTCGGGTGATTCCGTCGAGCACGCTGTGCAGGGGAGGCGTTGCAATCACGCCGTCGCGCACAATGAAGACGTTCTCTCCCGTGGCTTCGCTGACCAGACCCTGAGGATCGAGCATGATGGCTTCGTCGTAGCCGTCCTGCAGGGCTTCGCGTTTGGCGAGGATTGAGTTGACATAGTCACCGCATGTCTTGCCGTTGGTCATCTTCGAGTTGACATAGTGCCGACTGAACGTCGAGATCTTTGCGGAGATGCCGCGTGCCATCCCCTCTTCGCCGAGATATTTCCCCCATGCCCAGGAGATGATCGCGACCCGAATCGGGTTGTCCCCCGGGTGCAGGCCCATCGCGCCGTCCCCGATGAAGACCAGCGGCCGAATGTATCCCGCTGTCAGGTGATTGCGGCGCAGAGATTCGAGCACGGCCTCATGCAAAACGCCCTGATCAAATGGCACTTCGAGCAAGTTGATCTTGGCCGAGTCGTAGAGGCGGCGCAGATGCTCGGGTAAGCGAAACACCGCCGAGCGCCCATCATCGGTCCTGTAGCAGCGAATGCCCTCGAATACGCCGAGCCCGTAGTGGAGCGTGTGCGTGAGAATGTGAATGTTGGCGTCGGACCAATTGATGAACTCGCCGTCCATCCAGATCGTCTCGCCGCTGACGCCACCTTGGGGCTTGCTGGCCATTTCCGCTCCCTGTCCGTTCCGGTCCACGCAACCGGCAGCCGCCGGAGCGCTCGAAAGACCGCAGAAACTAACAGATTGGCGGGTTCAGCGGCGCAGGATGCGCTTGAACAGCCCCCGGCTCTTTTCTCGACGCAAATTGATCAGCCGCAGCTCCCGCATCGCTTCCATACAGTTGGGCTGGATCTGGACGGCGCGAGAAAACATTCTCTCCGCCGGCGCGACCTTCCCCATGACCTTGTAGAGACGTCCCAGGAACAGAAACGGCTTCTCTCGATCGCCCGCGAGCCGCGCGCCCCGTTTCACATGTTCGATCGCCTCTTCGACCATGATCGACGAGTCCGGGTTGCACAAATAGAGACACCAACCGTAGTAGGCGTGATACTCGCCGTCTTCCGGGTTCAGCTCGAGGGATTTTCCGAACTGCATCAGCGCCTCTTCGTGGGCGCGCCGCTGAATCATCCCAATTCCGCTCTGAAAGGCGGTCTCGGCGGCGAGTGCGCGCTGGCCGGATTCATCGTCCCGGTTTTGCCCCTGGCCAATCTGCAACTCGAGGATGTAGCGCTGGCGGCGCGTTCGGTCCCGCAGAGTCTCGAAAGCCTCGTTGACCCGCTCGTATACTTCGGATGCGAGTTCGCGGATCGCCAGACTTTTGGTCTGGAATCGATCGGGATGGGCGCGTCGAGCGAGATCCGCGTAGGCCTGATTGAGCGCGGGCTCGGTGCACGACTGTGCAACGCCCAACATTTCGAAGTAGTTCTTGTTGCGAAGGTTCTGGGCGAGTTCGGCCAGCTCCGCTCGAATCGCGGTCTCGTTCCGGGGCCTTGCCTTCCGCTCGAACGGGGCTTTCGCTCTGTCCTCATCGTCGGCATCCCTGGGCGATTCGTTCTGCTGAAGCTCGAACATGCCGGTGACGAGCAAACCGAAGAGAGCCCGCCGCATGCCCTCGCTCGCAGCAGCGTATTTTTCCACAGGGTTCAGTCCATCGAGCTGCGAAACCAGGGCAGCTTCATCTTCTTCGAGGTCGATTTCCTGAAAGCGGTAAAACGGGCTCGCGGCCGGGGACAGATAGCGACCGCGATGGGTCGACAGAAACTTGTCAATCGCGGCGATTGGATAGTGGTAGCGCACACCCTCGAGAATCACGTTGGCCGTGCTGCTGTCCAGCGCGAGGGCATTGGCACGCTTGATCTTGCCTCGAACCTCCAGCTCGAAGGTTCCATTCTTCCATTCGAAAATCTCGAAGAGTTTTTGGCGCGCTTGTTCGCACAACGCACTCGCAAGCGTTTCCTCGTCCACCAATTCCATGGCGATCAAGATTTCGCCCTGCAGACCTTCTCCCCGCTTCATGCGATCGAGTGATTGTTGATGTTGCTCCTCGTTCAAGATGCCGCTGCGAACCAGGGTGTTGCCGAGGCATTCGTGGATCAGGTTGGACTTGATTGCGATCGGGACACCTTCGCGCAATTCGATCGCCTTGCGCTTGCGACCGCTGGCCAACATCAACACCCCGGTCGCACGCAGGCCGTGCAGTTGGTGTAGTAACCGCGGAAAGGGAAGCTCGGAAAAACTGCCGGTCATGGGCTTGGTCGCGCGAGCACCCGTCTTGGCCCGGCCCTTGGATCGTTTCGCGGCGACCGGGCTTGCGGACGGCGGACACGATGGTTTGAGCAGACGACTCACCTGGTCCAACAACTCATCGAGGGGGACCGGCTTGGCGAGCAGGAGTTCAACCCCGAGTGAATCTGCCCGTTCCTGGTAGTGGGGCGTAATCGTGGAGTCGCTGAGCAAGATGATAGGGGAGGGGGTCAATCCAGCTTCCGCCTGCCGACGGATGTCTTCAGCTACTTCGAAGCCGTCGCGCTTGGACAGGGAAACGTCGGAGATCACCAGGTCGGGCTGATCTTTGCGCCATGTCGAAAGCGCCCGAACACCGTCGTGGACGATCAGAACCCGGTAGTCGGCTCCCTCCAACGCCTTCTCGAAGATCCGGGCCAGATCTCGATTATCCAGGGCGCACAGCACCGTCCTGCGGGACACCATCTGCTTCCTCTTCTTCGGACGAGCCTATCGTCGCAATACGCAATAAATTGCCTACAAATTAGGCAGTTGCACGCGCTTGATATGTGGGATTGTCACCCCTATTCGGTTCCGAAGAAGTAAAACTTTGTGACGGCGGTCACATTCTTGATCGCGCCACACACTCGCCGGGGGGCGGGTCAGATGGCCAGGGCAGCCAGGGAAGCCGAATACGGGGGGCGATGGATGCCCCGTTCGGTGACGATGGCGGTCACCAACTCCGCCGGGGTGATGTCGAACGCCGGGTGGCGCACCGGTACGCCCTTCGGCACGAGCGTGCGACCCGCAAGTTCGGCGACTTCAGCTCGTCCGCGCTCTTCAATTGGAATCGCAGCTCCGTCCGGCGTCGCCAGGTCCACGGTGTTGACCGGCGCGGCAACGTAAAAGGGAATCTGGTGAGCCTTCGCCAGGACCGCCACCGCGTAGGTTCCAATCTTGTTCGCCACATCTCCATTGGCGGCGATGCGGTCGGCGCCCACGACAACCAGGTCGATCTTGCCCTGTTGCATGAGATACCCCGACATGCTGTCGGTGATGACCGTGACGGGAACATGATCGCGCTGCAGTTCCCAGGCGGTGAGGCGCGCGCCCTGCAAGTACGGGCGGGTTTCGTCGGCGATCACACTCACGTTGCGACCGGCCTCGACCGCCGCACGCACGAGTCCGAGCGCAGTTCCGTAACCCGCAGTGGCGAGGGCTCCGGCATTGCAATGGGTGAGGATTCTGCTGCCGGGGGGAACCAACTCGAGTCCCGCGCTTCCGATCGCGCGACACGTCCTGATGTCGTCGTCATGGATGAATTGGGCTTCCTGAATCAACGCCGCCCGGATGCGTTCGACATCCTGCTCGCCGCGATCGGCGGTACTTTCGGCGGCGCTCGACTTCCAGACTTCGCTCATTCTTCCCAGCGCCCAGAACAAGTTCACGGCAGTTGGGCGGGTGCGGGCGAGGCGCTCGCTGGCGCGCTCTAGATCATCTACCAGGGCATCGACGCGGGTGGCTTCACTCGTGACCGCGGCCCGGGCAATCCCCATCGCCGCCGCACAACCGATCGCCGGCGCCCCGCGAATCACCAGGTTTTCGATCGCCTGCGCGATTTCTTCGAGACTGCGAAGGGTCAGATAGACCTCTTCTTCTGGGAGTTGGCGCTGATCGAGCATCAACACCGCGTCGTCACTCCAACGCAATGTAAACCAACTCTGTGTCTCAACCGTCATCGGATCTCCGAGGGAACTGCGACTGGATGGCACGCGATTCGGGAAGTTTACTCTTGGGCTCGAAATTAAAAAAGTTGTGCCTAATTTTGTAGTTCTCGTTCGAGAATGCTCTTGACCTCTGCAGGGCTCGCCTTGCCCTTGGTGGCCTTCATGACCTGGCCCATCAAGAAGTTCAACACCTTGGCGTCGCCTTCGCGATACGAAGCCACTGAATCGGGATTGTTGGAGATCACTTCCGTTACCAGTCCTTCGATCAATCCGGTGTCCTGCACCGCTTCGAGACCGCGCTCCCGCATGATCGCCTCGGGGTCTCCCCCCGACTCTGCAAGCTCGACAAAGATTTCTCGGCCGCTTGTGACTGTGAGCCGACCCGAATCGACCAGACTCACCAGCGCCGCGAGGTGTTGGGGCGTCAAAGTGAGATCTTCGATGTCGAGAGTCTTCTCCCGAAGGAACTGCAGCACATCGCGCATGATCCAGTTCGCCACGGTTTTGGGTTGATTGAAAATCGCGATCGTGTCCTCAAAGAACTGCGCGAGGGCAATCGAAGCAATCAGGGTGGTGGCGTCCGCTCGCGAGAGTCCGTGATCGCGTTCGAAGCGGTCCCGTTTCGCGTCTGGAAGCTCGGGCATGGTTTTGCGCACGGCTTCAATTTCTTCCTCGGAGATCAAGAGCGGGATCAAATCTGGATCGTCGAAGTAACGGTAATCGTCCGCGTTTTCTTTCAAGCGCATCACGGCGGTTCGACCGGTCCCTGGATCGAACGACATGGTGGCCTGAACCACTTGTTCACCGTCGTCGAGCAACTCTGCCTGTCGTTCAATCTCGGCTTCGATTGCGGCTTCGACGTACGCAAACGAGTTGAGATTCTTGGTCTCGGTTCGCGTGCCGAACTCTTTGCCCGGTCTGCGCAGCGAAACGTTTGCGTCGCAGCGAAATTGCCCCTTTTCCATGTCAGCGTCCGAAACACCGATGTAGCGCAGGATCGCGCGGAGTTTCTTCAGGTACGCGCTGGCGTCTGCAGCCGACCGCAGGTCGGGCTCGGAGACGATTTCGAGCAGCGGGACCCCCGCGCGATTGAGATCCACCAGAGTCTCGGTGCCGGCCAGCGCCGAGTCGTGGATCGATTTGCCCGCGTCTTCTTCGAGGTGAGCACGGGTAATGCCGATGCGCTTCTTTTGCACCGCACCCCGCTTGCCGCCGGGTTCCGGAACTTCGATTTCGAGCCAACCGCCACTCACCGTGGGCTCGTCGTATTGAGAAATTTGATAGCCCTTTGGAAGATCGGGATAGAAGTAGTTCTTGCGCGAGAACACCGAACGGTGGTTGATCGTGCTGTTGGTGGCCAACCCCAGGCGAATCGCGAGGTTGATGACAGCGCGATTGAGCACCGGGAGCACCCCGGGTAGCGCGAGATCGATCGGGTGGGTGTTGACGTTGGGTTCGTCTCCGTAGCGAACCGGCGCCGGGCTGAAGAGTTTGGACTGGGTTCGCAGATGCGTGTGCACCTCGAGACCGATCACGACTTCGTATCCCCGGTAGAGGTTGTCGCTCATGCGAAATCCTTCGGTCGCGCCAGGTGATAATCGGTTCGACGCTGGAAACCGTCTGCAACCCTCAGCAGGGTCTGTTCGTCGAGCACACGTCCGAGCAGTTGTAGACCGACAGGCATCCCGGCTTTGGCGCCGCAGGGAACCGAGATCCCCGGAATCCCGGCGAGATTGGCCGAAACCGTATAGATGTCGGATAGAAACATGCCAACCGGATCATGGCTCTTCGCGCCAAGGGGAAACGCGATCTCTGGACTGGTCGGAGTGGCGATCACGTCGCATTGCGAAAACGCGGCGTCGAAGTCATCGCGCAACAGTGTTCTCACTTGCTGCGCCTTTTTGTAGTAGGCGTCGAAGTAGCCAGCAGAGAGCACATATGTGCCAAGCATGATGCGGCGCTTGACTTCAGCTCCGAAGCCTTCAGAGCGCGAGCGTTCGTACATTTCATTGAGTTCGGTCACGCCCTCGGCCCTGCGGCCGTAGCGTGCACCGTCGAAGCGCGCGAGGTTGCTCGACGCTTCCGCGGTTGCGATCAGGTAGTAGGCCGACACCCCGTAGCGCGTGTGGGGAAGCGTGACTTCGACGACCTTCGCCCCGGCGGCCTCGAGTTCGGCGACTCCGCTGCGAACGCAGTCGAGAACCCCGGGATCGCCGCCCGAGGTTTCGAAGTACTCCTTCGGCAGTCCGACCGTGAGCCCCGCGAGTTCACCGGTGAGCCCGGCGCTGTAATCGGGCACGGGTTCGGGAATCGATGTCGAGTCTCTGGCGTCGTGTCCGGCGATGATCTGCAGCAACAGCGCAGCGTCCGCCGCAGATCGTGTAAAGCAGCCAATTTGATCCAGGCTGGAGGCAAATGCCACGAGCCCCCAACGCGATACGCGTCCATACGTCGGCTTGATGCCGGTGACACCACAAAAACCGGCGGGCTGGCGAATCGATCCGCCGGTATCGCTGCCGAGCGCCCCCGCCACAATGCCACTGGCCACGGCTGCTGCCGAACCTCCCGAAGAACCTCCGCAGGTTCGCTCGAGGTCCCACGGGTTTCGCGCGGGACCGTAGATCGAATTTTCCGTCGACGATCCCATGGCGAACTCGTCCATGTTCGTGCGGCCGAGCAAGATGGCGCCCGCAGCTTGAAGACGTTCGACGACCGTCGAGTCGAACGGGGAGACATATCCCTCGAGAATGCGCGAGGCGCAGGTCGTGAGTTCGCCCCGCTGAACCATGTTGTCCTTCAGCAAAATTGGCAGGCCATCGAGGGGCGAACGCAACTCGCCGGCAATTCGGCGCGCGTCGGATTCGCCAGCTTCCCGTCGCGCCGCATCGGCCCGCAGTGCGACTACGGCAGACAACCGGGCATCGAACCTTTCGCTTCGTTCGATGGCTGAATCGACGAGTTCGAGGGAGGAGCAACTTCCCTGGGCGAGCAAGTCGCGCTGTTCGGCGAGGCCGGCGCTTGCGGGGTCCATCAGACCGCTTCTCCGTCGAGGACCTTGGGCACTGAGAAGGCAGTTCCAGCGGCAACCGGGGCGTTCGATACGGCCAACTCGGGATCCATACCGCCGACGGCTTCGTCGTTTCGCAGGGGCGTTTCGAGGGCGATCGCATGGGCGGTGGGCGTGATCCCGTCGGTATCGAGTTCTTCGAGGGTTGCGACGTATTCGAGAACGCGGTCCAGATCCGCAGTCATCTGTGCAACTTCGTCGGTGTCGAGAGAAAGCCGGGCCAGTTTGGCGATGTACTGGATCGTATCGGCGTCAATTCGGGACATGGCGAGCAGGCTAGCCCGCATTCAGCGACAAGTCTCAGGCGGAGCAGCGCGGGGCGACAGATTGGAGAGCGCTCGCGTATGGCGCCATTGCGGTGAATACCGGCGAAGGATAGGCTCGGCCCGAAATGACAAGCAAATCCGACGTTTTCAAGGGTCTCTCCAAAGACATTCAGCGCGCGATCGCCGAGCTGGGTTGGACCGAACCGATGCCTGTTCAGGAAAAGGCCATCCCGCTCATGCAATCGGGCGGCGACCTGATCGTGAAGGCGTTCACCGGCAGCGGCAAGACGGGCGCTTTCGCAGTTCCGATCTGCGAGGCCATCGACACTGAATCAAAGGCCACCCAGGCGCTGATCATGCTCCCCACCCGCGAGCTCGCCATCCAGGTCGCTCAAGATACGGCGGCGATCGGCAAGTACCGCGGAGTGCGTTGCCTCGCCATCTACGGCGGTGTCGGATACGGACCGCAAAACGAGGGGTTGCAGGCGGGAGCACACATCATCGTGGGAACGCCCGGGCGTATCCTCGATCATCTCGGCAATGGGCGGATCGACTTTTCCGAGCTTCAGGTGCTGATCCTCGACGAAGCCGACGAAATGCTGTCCCTAGGCTTTTGGCCGGACATGAGGGAAATTGCCTCGCATCTGCCGGAAAACAGAAAAACCCATCTCTTCTCCGCGACCATTCCAGAGAAGGTGAGGTCGCTTTCCCGCTTCTTCCAAAACGATGCCGAGTTCCTGGCCCTCGAGGGAGAAGATCTCTCCCCCCAGCAGATCGAGCACATTTACTATGTCTGCACCGCTTCCAACAAAGAAGCCACGTTGCTGCGCATTATCGAATACGAGGACCCCGAGAGTGCAATCATCTTCTGCAACACCAAGGCGGACGTCCGCTACGTCACCAGCTACCTGCAAAGGCGCAACATCGACGCCGATCAGATTTCCGGCGACCTGACTCAGGTGGCCAGAGAAGCGGCGATCAACAGCATCAAGAGGGGCGAACTGCGTTTTCTCATCGCCACTGACGTCGCTGCCCGGGGCATCGACATCAGCAATCTCTCTCATGTGATCAGTTATTCAGCATCCGATTCTCCCGAAGTCTACGTTCACCGAACCGGCCGCACTGGACGCGCAGGCAAGAGTGGCGTGGCGATCTCTCTGGTCTCGGGGCTCGACATCGGCAACTTCAAGCACATGCAGAACGTGAACAAGATCAAGATTACCGAGCGCAAGGTTCCGAGCGAAAAAGACATGCGCGATCGAATTGCCGAGCGCTTGAAGGTCAAGGTCGAGCACGAGATGCGCGCGCTCCCGGCCGAAGTGGTCACCGATCAAATCGATCGTCTCATTCCCGTCGTCGAAACTCTGGCGGACAGCCACGAGGGTCGGCGAGATCTTGCGGGCATCCTCGCTGCATATCTGGCGGATCACCGACCCGAAACGACGGTGACTGAACCCAAAGCAAGCGAGCAGGGCGACGAAGCCGGAGCGAACGCAGACTCACGCGAACAGCGCAATGGCTCCCGGGGCGGCGGGCGCGGGCGCTCGGGTTCAGGCGGCGGGCGCGGGCGTTCCGGTGGTGGCGGCGGTCGCGGACGAAAACCCGGAGGTGGCCGCGGTAGACGCCCACGTTGAGTTCGCCGACCCGCGACGACCCAAACGGAATGTCCCGGGATTCAAAGGCGAAGCGTTCCGATCACGTCATTCGCCGGGGTTACGGTTCATACTGGTTCTTCGCGGCCATCGCGGTCGGTATGGCCTTGCGACTCTTCTTCACCTTCTCGACATCCGGGACTCTCGATGTCGACATCTGGCACCTCCACACCATCGCACTCGCAAAGCAGGGCCTGATTTCTTACTACCAGGGTGGGGCGTTGATTTTCAATCACCCGCCACCCGCGGCGTGGCTGGTCGCGACGCTTGCCAATATTGCAGACGCGACGGGCATTTCCTTCGCGGCCCTCCTGAGACTTCCCTTTTCATTGTTCGATCTCGCGAGTGTGTGGTTGATCCTTCGCCTGCTCGCCGGAACTCCTCATGCGCGATGGGTCGCCGCGGCCTACTGGCTGCACCCGCTGGCCATCATCTACTCCTCGTATCATGGCAACACCGACAGCTCCATCGCGTTTTTTCTTCTCGCGACGACTCTGCTGGTATCGAGGAACCAGGGCCTGTGGGCAGGGGCAGCTCTTGGACTCTGCCTCTGGTTCAAGATCCCCGGCATTCTCGCCGCCCCCGTCTTTTTCTTTGCCTTGCCGGACCTGCGGGAACGTTTGCGATTCTGTCTCGCGGGTGGCGCCGTTGCATTGATCGGATACGGACCCGCCCTGTTGATGAACGCCCAGGCGGTAATCGATGCGGTGCTCCTCTATCCCGGACTTCGCATCCACACGGGCAGCGGCATCACGACCTGGGGACTCCTCAATCTCTATCCCGACGTCGGGTCACTTCCAGCAGCCCTGCGTCTCCCGTTCGTCGACTTCACCCAGGCCTCGCTCGACTACAACAGCGCAATCTGCATCGCGCCGATCGTTTTGTTGGGCTGGTTGCGGCGAAACGAGCGCAAACCCGTTGCCCTGGCAACGAGCGTGGCGGCTAGCTTCGCACTCTTCTACGGACTCACGAATTTTTGGGCGTTTCAGTATCTCGCCTGGTCGATTCCGTTCTGGCTGCTTTCCAGCAGATGGTTGGCGGTTTCTGCATCGCTGTTCGCGACCGTCTATATCTACGGTGCCTATGCGTGGCTTTGCGGTGACGCATTTCTGTTGGGGACATGGGACTTCGTTGGCAAACCCGACTGGCCGGGCTGGCTGATCGCGGCGCGCAACACCGCAAACTTGTTTTTTCTCGCCACGGGGTTGGTTTTCACGCTTCAGGCGCTCAACGCAGAGCGACAGCGCTACCGGCGGGACGCTGGGCAAAGCTCTCCGGGCTAACAGGGCTGCTAGACCGCGATCTCGATCGCCTTTCCGGCGCTTTCGACATCACCGATCGATCGAATCGTAAGCTTGCGGCGAATCGGCTCGAGCCACACCGCCAGTTGATCCACCGATTCTCCAATGGCGGACAACGCGGCGAGATCAATTTGCTGGTGATCGCGAAGATGGGAGCGGAGTTCTTCGTCCACTTCCGGCGGTGCTCCGTCTAGTGCGAAGTCGGCATCTATTTCGGCGATCGTGCAATCGACCCCCTCTACTTCAATCCGCGCCAGATGCCCCGCAGCATCCGCGATCATCAAGCTGACGTTTCCCGACCGGGGTCGCTTGCGACACCAGTCCAGGCAACCTTCTATATCTTCGAAACGCTGGAGGCACTCTTGCACCAGGAGAACTGCATGAGGAGCATTGCGAGCGTTCACCGCTCCGGCGGTGACCCCTCCACCATAGGATTCGCTGCGCGGTGCGATCGCGACTGCGACGCCGGACTCGTTGATGCCCGCGACTGCCGTCGCGAGCCACGGCAAGGTAATCTCAGCCGAAGCAAAGCCCACTTCTGGCCGACTTCTGCGAAGTATCCACGGACTGGTGTCAAAAGAAGCTCCGGACAGCGTCCGCACGATCACGGGGCCGTTTTTTGCGTTTTCCATTCGCCGCACCCCCAGTGCGACCGCCTCCGCGACGAGTTCGTCGTCGGGTGCAGCCCCGCCGGTGCTCGTGTTGAAGAGCTCCATCAGTGAGGAAAACGAAACGTCCGCATTGCGCGCGATTCCGGCCATGCGCTCGGCCAGATGCGTGTAGTGTCGAATCACTTCGCGACCGGCACCGCGGCCCAGATCGGAACCCGAGGTCAACGCGCGCAGGGTTGGCCAGCGACTGCGCCCGATCTTGCCGCCCGCCGCCACGACGCGCTGCTGAATCAGTGCTCGATGTGCGAGCCCCTGGCAGTGGCCCATCGCGCGGGGATCACCCACGCATTCGATGAATGGATCCATGGTTGACTACTCGGCGCGTCAGCGCGAACTGCCCGTTGGGCCCAGGCGATCGCGATCAAGTCGGTCGCGATCAAGTCGGTCGCGATTGTTGAGGACTTCGTTTAGCGAGCCCGTGCGATAGCCCTCGAGATCGAGCGCGATGAAACGAAAACCCAAGCTCTTGATGGCCTTTGCCATGGCGGCGGCCATCGCTGGATCGAGCGCCTTGGGAAGTTCCTCTGGCGACACTTCAATGCGTGCCAGGTTGCCGTGATGGCGCAATCGTATTTGGCGAAAGCCGAGCGCGCGAAGGCGATCTTCGCCCTGTTCTACCTGGCTGAGTCGCTCGGTCGTGACCCGGGTGCCGTAGGGTAAGCGCGACGCCAGACAAGCGGATGCGGGCAGTTCGGCCGTCGGCAAGCCGGCGTTGCGCGACAGCGCACGAATCTCTTCCTTGCCGAGGCCTGCGTCGAGGAGCGGTGCCAGTACCTGGTGTTCGCGCGCAGCTTCGTGACCCGGGCGAAAGTCTCCGGTGTCGTCGCAATTGATCCCATAGGCGACGGTATTGAAATCGAGCTCGCCCATCAGTTCGTCAATCCGGTCGAATAGTTCCGTCTTGCAGTGGTAACAGCGATCGGGGCGGTTGACGCGATATGCTTCGTTCTCCATTTCATGGGCTTCGATGAAGCGATGGGGAATGTCGAAATCAGCGACGATTTTCTCCGCCATCTCGCGCTGCACCTTGGGATAGGACGGAGACAGCGCCGTCACCGCGAGACATTTATCGCCCAGGCTCTGCTTGGCCGCGTAGGCGAGGTAGCTCGAATCGACTCCACCCGAAAATGCCACCGCGAGCCCGCCGGTTTTCCTCAGCAGCTCCAAGAGAACCGCCTCTTTGCGCCTCAGTTCGGGCGGGAGCGTTTGCGGCGATTCGGCGGAGGGGAGGGCCATCGGGCCAAGGTACGAGGCTTTCCGTATGGGGTCAAGCAAGCCCGAAATCAGGCAACTCGCGAAAATTGGAGATATCATGACGGCCAACCAGGGGGTCGAGATGAGCAAGTTGCGGGTGGGATTGCTTTTTGGGGGGAGGTCCGTCGAACACCAGGTCTCCATCCGTTCGGCGACATCGATTCTCGCAGCCCTCGACACCAAGCGATACGACATCACCCTGATTGGCGTCGACCCGGCAGGACGCTGGCACGCGGCGCCCGCCGGAACCCTGCCCGGAGCGCTGCTCGCAGAAGGAGCACGGGCACTGCCTGACAGCGATACCCGGGAAGTGATGCTCCCCGCCACGCCCGAGGGCGCAACGCTAATTTCCGCGGACGGCAGCGAATCACTACTCGGCGCCGACCTCGACGTGGTCATTCCGATCATCCACGGGCGAGGTGGCGAGGACGGTACGCTCCAGGGCTTGTTGCAGCTGGCCGGCGTAGCCTATGTGGGTTCCGGGGTATTGAGTTCCGCCATACAGATGGACAAAGACGTCGCCAAGCGCCTGTTGCAAGCCGACGGCCTGCCCGTCGTGCCATGGATCACCTTCAAGGGTAACGATCTGCTGCCCGAACAGATCTCCGAAACCGCGCGGATCGGCCTCGAGCAGCTGGGTGCGCCACTCTTCGTCAAGCCAGCCAATTCGGGTTCGTCTGTCGGCATCCGACGAGCGGAGGACATCAACACCCTGGTTGCGGCCATCGAAGATGCTCGCCGCTACGACACCAAAGTATTGCTCGAACAGGCGGTGGACGCGCGCGAGCTCGAGGTCGCGGTGATGGGCAACGACACACCCCAGGCTTCTCTGGCCGGCGAAATCCGACCCAAGGGTGGGTTCTACGACTATGAAGCCAAATACGTCGACGACGCTACCGAGCTGATCATTCCAGCGGATTTGACCCAGACCGAGAGCGACGCAATCCGCGAACTTGCGGTGCGCGCCTACAAGACACTCGACGCGGCGGGCCTGGCGAGGGTCGATTTCCTGATGCGCCGCGACGACGGCACAATCTTCATCAACGAACTCAACAGCCTGCCGGGCTTCACCCAGATCTCAATGTACCCCCGGCTTTGGGAAGCCACCGGGCTCAGCTACACGGATCTGCTCGATCGCCTGATCGAACTCGCCCTCGAACGCCACGAGCAGGACGCTGCGCTGATAACCCACTACGAGGGCTAGCAGCCCGTTGAAAAACCCTGCGGTCGCCAGGCACGGCCCTTCAACGGGCTGCTGGCCTCCTCAATCATCCCCACCCGGCGCATTTTTTTTGGTTCGCGGCTCGATCATGTAGCCGAGCGCCCGCAACTGATGCAGGCGCATTTCCGACAACTCGACGTCCTCGGTTTCAACCGGGTCGTCGGGAGTCCGAGCGAGAAATGCCTGAATCTCGGCCTTGAGTTCGGAGAAGAGATCCGGCTTCTCCTGGGCGAGATTGTTTCTTTCCAACGGGTCGACGGAGTGATCGTAGAGCCATTCCTGGCCGTCGATCTTGTTGCGCAAGATGGCGCGGTAGTCGCCCTTGATCATGGAAACGAGCGGGTCTGAATCGACTCCCACCTTGCCCCAGGAGAGATCGAGTTGAGCGTAGAGGGTGCGATTCGCGAGAGCCTGGGCGTCTGGGCCAGGAGGATCGCTGCTCCCCGCCGCCAACATCAACGGCAGCAGCGATTTTCCGTCCGCGCGCCCCAGGGGCGGAAGGTCCAGCAGATCGAGGATCGTGGGCCAGATATCGACGTTCGCAACCTGCGGCTCGACGACGATCCCTCCCGGAATTTTGAAGGGCGGGATGATCAACAGGGGAACACCCTGCACCTCGCGGAAGAGTGTGCGCGCGTGTCCTTCCTGGCCGTGCTCCCAGAACGCCTCACCGTGGTCGGACATGATCACGATCAAGGTCTTGTCGACCAGGTTGTGATCCTGCAATGCGTCGACAAGCATGCCGACGTTGCGATCCACCCAGTGGATGGACGAGTCGTAGAAGTCACTGACGCTGGTTCCATAGATCGGTGAGGTATCGGCGTAGGCAAACTGGTGTACGTCCATATAGTGGACGTAGAGGAACCATCGGTCCTGCTTGTACGCATCAAAAAATCCGAAGGCCGCCTCGGTG
This sequence comes from Myxococcales bacterium, assembly GCA_022563535.1. NCBI lineage: Bacteria > Pseudomonadati > Myxococcota > Myxococcia > Myxococcales > Myxococcales bacterium. The sequence continues at coordinate 37,335 of JADFNE010000009.1, read as the reverse complement.
GCGTCATAGTCGCTTCCGTTCAAATTGCGGGCAGAAGGATTCCCCTTTTGCATGTCTCCGCGACGGACCGGATGAGGACGAACGTAGAGATCGAACCCCTGATTGAAGCCAAAATTTGCTGCCACCCATCCGTTGCGCCAGATGCCACCGGTGATGATTCCGCCGTCGTGAAGGATTTCGGTGGGCATCTCGGCATCGTCGGTCATCGACTGGAAGTAGCGCTGAATGCCGGTGTATTGCGGGTACATTGCCTGCCACATGGAAGCCATCGAAGCCTTGGTCCAGCTCGACTGACTCTCAACGGATGCGAAGCGGATCCCGCCTGCGGCCAGATCGGCCATGATCGGACTTGTCTGCCGGTGGTAGCCGTAGGCGTTCATGCGGTCGGCCCGCAGCGTGTCGATCACGATGAAGAGGACGTTGAGATCGTCGCGCGCTCCGAGTTCGAGCAGAGCTTCCACCGGCCTTTCGGGACGATCGCGGGGAAGATTCACCTCGATCTGGCTCGCGATGGCGGCGACGATGAGAAGGCCTGCCCCGGCGAAGTAGATCCAGGCTGAATCGGAGAACGTGCGGTTTGCCATCGCTTTTGAGGCTCGCTTCTACTCTTTGCGTCTTTGCGCTTGTTGCGCTTGTTGCGCTTGCTCGTCTGGCCAGCGAGGCAGGTTCTCGCGAGCCCGAGTGGTCGTGGGTCCGGGAGTCTAACCCGGATTTTCAGACCCATCGGCAGATGACTTCGCGAAATCAAAAAGAAAAAGGCGGCCACCCCGAAGGATGGCCGCCTCTTCTAGAGCTTCATTGGCTCTCGCCGAGGCGCATGCTTACTTGCGCATTCGCTTTCGGCCAACGATCGCCAGGCCAGCAGCGCCGCTGATGAGCAGCAGCATAGTGCCCGGCTCCGGAACGAAGGTGAACGTCTTGGTGACGGAACCCGCAATGTTACCCGCAAGGCCGCCAGTCTTCAGGCGGAAGGGCGAAACCATCTTGATCTGACCGCTCGAATCCTCGGAGACCAGACCATTGAACCCACTGCTGAGGGTTACCATGCTGTTTTCCAGTTTCGCTCCCGCGCCGGTCGTGAGTTCGATTGCGGTGAGCAGCTGAACCGTGGTCAGGTTGAGGGTGAACGCCACACCCGTGATGCTGCCCAGGCTCGGCACTCGCAAGATGTTCGAGGAAAGACCGGTGATTACTGCGGGGCCGGTATTGAACGGTGCGCCGGTGACGACGAGAACGTTCTGGAGTACTGCGGCCAGAGTCGTCATGCCGCCGGAGCCGAGGTTGCCCAGAGAGATCAGGAACTGGAAGCCACCGGCGGTGAGGGTCGCGAAACCCGTGTTGGCTTCAGAACCACCGAAACCTTGAATCGGACCGGGCCCGAATGGGTTGACGTAAGAGGCGTTCTCACCGAAATTACCGATACCCGCGTGCAAGCTGATCTTGAGTCCGGTGAGATCTGGAAAACCAGTGAAGGCCGCCGATTGAACTGTGAAGGTGTCCGTCTGGAAGACACTTGCAGACTCGGCGATGGAGTGTGCCCCGGGTCCGCCGCTGATTGTAACGCTCGCGGATTGCGCGTTGAGGCGAATCCGAGGAATGGAACCAAGCTTGATATCCAAGAAACTTTGGGCCGGATCCAGCGTGGCAAGCCCCGCACTCGCCGGGGTCGAGAAGGCGAGCGCCATCCCGAAAGCCAATGCGGCTACTAACATATTGCGCATGAGTTCGTCCTCTCTTTCGTTCTCTGAGTCTCTAAAAATCGTTTCAACCGGTGCTGCAGGCTCCACTGTCCTTACCACTTGGCGCAATTTTCTATGCGGAAAGAAAGCAAATTCCGGAGTCAAAGCTCTCCGGGGGCTGCGATTCACTCGGTTTCCACCTCTCCAAGATGCAATTCGGATGCCACCATTCACTCCTGCCCGGGTTTCTACGTAACATGCGGTTTTTGTTTAATATTAACCGATGCCAGGAACGGCTGGTACAGAACTAGACCCCCCTCTGGGAGAAGAAACTTTAGGACTTCTTGGGAAAATCTTTTCCTGCCCTTGCCCACCGGGAGAGACATCACGATACACAAGAAATTCGCAACTTTCCGACAGCTGTCCATCCCCTGGGCGAATCGGAGAATTTGGCCGAGAAAACACTTCACCTTCTCGACTTTGCGACCACTCACCGCAACGAGAGCCAGTCTTGGGCTACGCCCAGCGGGTGTTCGACCAAGCGATTGGAAACTCTCAAAATTGGCGTACTCTCGGTCGCCATTTTGATTCACGGAGGCTTCGGCCAGCCATGCAACAAACGACCAATTTCGAGACCCGCGATCAATCCCCGATCAGGAGCGCCACCCCCAGGTCGCGGCTCAGCTTCGGAATCGTCGCATTTTTCGCGCTCGTCGGCCTGCTCCTGGGAGGCTGCTACAACGATCCCGAGACCCGGCTTGCCGAGATTCGCGCGATTCAGGCCGGGGGGCGCTTCGACGAGTCGATCAAGCCATTGCGCGTGCTCTTGACCGCCGATCCCGACCATCCCGAGGCCAACTACCGACTGGGCGTGGCCCTGGTACAAACCGGTCGTGCCAGCCTTGCGCTGTGGCCATTAATGAAAGCGACCAACAGTGAAGAGTACGGAGTCCAGGCGGGCCTGCTCCTCACCGCCACGCTGATTTCGCAGGATTCCCACGAAGAGGCGATCCGCGCAATCAACCGGGTGCTCGAAAGGGACCCCGACAATCGCGTCGCCCTCTACGGTCGCGCCCAGGCACTGCTCGGCGCCGCCCGGCCAGACGCAGCCCTGGAAGACGCAGAGCACATTTTGACGCTCAAGCCCGGGGACGCCCACGGGTATGCGATCAAGATGTCATCCCTGGTCGATCTCAAGCGCTTTGACGAAGCGGAAGCGAGCCAACTCGAGTTGATCAAGATCACCGAAGAGGGAACCAGTGTCGACAAGGCCGCACGCGCCTGCGGCATCCTCGCGCGCTTTTATGCAGATCAGGGCGATAACGACAAATCGCAGCAGACCCACGAAGTTTGTCTCGAAAAGTATCCCGCGCATCCCATGGTTCGATCGTGGGCGTCGAGCTTCTATATCATTACCGACCAGGCCGACAAAGCGATCGAGATCTGGCGCGGTGCGGTGGACAACAACCCGGAAAACTTCGACCTGCGCTCGACCTTGGCAGACATGCTCGCCGACAACGGAGCCGTCGAAGAGGCCGAAGCACTGATGGAAAACAGCGCGAAGCTGTTCGATACCGCGCGGGCCTACCAAAAGCTCTCGAACCTGTACCGACAGAACAACAAACCCGAAGAAGCCCGCAAGGCACTCCAAACGGCACTCTCGAGGACCAAGCGCGAGCCCGACGTGCTTCGCTTCACGGTGGGCGATCTGTTCATTGAAGAAGGGGATCTCGACAGCGCCGAAGAAGTCGCAAAGAGCCTCAAGGAGCCCAGCTACCGGCATCTTCTGACTGGCGCCATCCTGTTGGCGCGAGACAAGCCCGCCGAAGCCCTCCAGAAACTCGACGAAGCGCTCCGTCTGTGGCCCAACAACGCGCGAGCGCGCTACCTCGCAGGGGTCGCGGCCCAGCGCTCGGGGAACCACGATCGCGCGACTGTCGAATTTCGCGAATCGGTGCGTGCATCAGAAACAGAAACTGATGCTTCACTCCAACTCGCGCGAATCTACTTCACGATGGGGAAATTCAAAATCGCCCGACAGTTCGCGGCGCGGCACGTTCAGAATCGTCCACTCGACAAGCCCGATGCGCACATCATCGACGCGCGCTCGGCCGACAAACTTGGCGATCTCGAGTCGGCCTATCGAGTTCTGGACGCACTCCAACAGACCATATTCGCCGGAGACGCGATCGCCGAGCGTGCCACCCTGGTGAGCGAGCACGAAGGTCTTGCCCAGGCGATCGACGTGATCGAAAAGAGCGATCTCGACCTCGCAGACAGCGCAAATCTGGTGGCCCTGCAGACCTACATCAAGTTGCTGTTTGCCGCGGACCGCAAGGGCGATGCGGTAGCCGCTGCGAGCGCCCTCTACGAGCGCAATCCCGAGAGCGCAATTGCCATGGAAACGAAGGGACGAACGCTGGCCCTCGAGGGTCGAATCCACGAAGCGAGCGCATTGATCGACGCTGCGATCGCGCAGGATCCGGAACTTGCCTCGGCCCTCGAAGCGAAGGGCAATCTCACCGCACGCACAGGAGATCTGGATACTGCACTCACCTACTTCGACCGGGCGGCCGCAATCGGTCGCGGCGACCCCGACTACGCCTACTCGGCGGCGATGCTCGTGCGAAGCCAGGGCAAAACCGAGGACTACGTCGCACGCTTGCGCAAGATCGCCAAAAGACAGCCGGGACACGTTCCCGCAACCAACGATCTCGCATGGCATCTGGCCGAGACCGACTCCGAACTCGATCTGGCACTCACCCTCGCCACCCGGGCATCTTCCATGCAGCCCGACGCGGACACTCTCGACACTCTCGGATGGGTTCAGCTCAAGCGGGGGTCCCATGCAAAGGCGATCGAATCCTTCAACAAGGCGCTAGAGCTGCGACCCGACTCCCCGTCGATTCGCTTCCGGCTCGGTGTGGCATTGGCAAAGGCCGGCTCGAACCAACAAGCGCGAGCAGCGCTCGAACAGGCGATCGAGGGCAGCACATTTCCCGAACTCATTGACGCCAAAGCCGAGCTGGCGCGGCTCGGTGACTCTTCTTAGCATTGGGAGCGACTTGGGTGTCGTCGATTCTTCGCCGGGCAATTCCGGTTATCCGCGAGCTTTTTCGCCCGCTTGCGGGATTCGTTCTTCTTTCGCTCGTCTCGCTCAACACCGGTTGTTCTTCGCCCGAGGAAAGAGCCGACTACCACCTCGAGCGCGGACGTGAATATGCTGCTGAGGGCAATGATGCGGCAGCAAATATCGAGTTCCGTGCTGCGTTCAGCAGTAACCCCAATAATCTGGCAGCACTGATCGAACTCGCGGACGCAGCCGAGAATCGAGAAAATCCACACGACCTCCGGTTCTACCTGCAGGAAGTGCTCACCCTCAAGCCAGAGATGAATTCGGTCGCCCTTCGTCTCGCCAACGTGCTGCGAGAAGTCGATCCTTCGCAAGCTCGCAGATTGATATTATCGGTGGTCGCGCGCGATCCGAAGCACGCCAATGCACAGCTTGCCCTGTCCAAGAGCGAATTTTCGTTCAAACGTATCAACGAAGCATTGCGTATCGCTTTACTTGCAATCGACCTCGACCCCAGTGACCCCAACGCACACTGGCATCTCGGATTCGTTTACTATGCGATGCTGCAACAGAGCACCCAGGGAGGGAAACCCATCGACGAATCCCTGCGGAGCAGGGCGGTCGATGCATTCGAAGCGTACATCGCCGCAGGTGGCCAACCCGAATGGAAAGCGCGCTCCGAACAGGCACGCATTCAGTCGACTGGTTCGCACAACCGAGCAAAGGCCCTCGCCTCGGCACGAATCTCCCTCGAGAGCGCGCGCGAAGCGGAAGATGATGCGCCGAAAATGGCTGCGGCAAGACATCTGGCCAAGGTCGCCCGTATGCAGCAAAACACCGGCGCCTACGCGGACGCGATCACCGCTCTGTTGGAGATCACTCCCCGCGACATGCGGGAGTGGCAAAAACTGGCCGGGGCGCGGCAGTCCTCCGGCGGCTCCGCAGATGCGGTCTACGCAGATCTCATCGCGCTCTACCCGGATGACGCTGAAGTACACATCCTGTATGCCTACCACATCGGAAGGACCCAGGGTTACACGGCCGCCGCCGCGTACTTCAACAAACAAATTGATCTCGGCATCGATCCGCCGCGAATGCTGGCGGGCCTTTGCAACTATGAAACCACGGGTTACAGGACTTCCTACGCCGAGCGTACGCTTTTGCGGCTTCAGCGAGACTTTCCCGACAGTCCCTGGACCAAACTCGAACTTGCAAGAAAGCTCGGGTTGCAGGCCAAGACTTTCGAGGCGGTCAAAACTCTCGAATCACTGCTGCAAGAGATGGAAATTTTTGGAGCCTACGAGATGCTGGCCAAGCTCGAACGTTTTCATCAGCACAGGAAAAAGGCGGTCAGCGCTGCGCGCAAAGCCGTTGCAGCCAAGGGCTACTTCGAAGGCGGATTGCACAAGCTCTACTCCGATATTCTTTTCGAAGGTGGTGAATATTCCGACTACCTCGAAGCGCTCGAAGAAATCGAGCGGCATGGAAAACTCAGCTCCGCACAGCATCTGATGAAGGCGCAATCGCTGTACGAAACAGGCAAGGCCGGCCAGGGGCGCAAGATCCTCCTGAGGCAGATCGGATACGCCTTGTCCACAACCCAGGCAACACTCGAGTTTGCCAGGCGAGAGGCCGGCAATCCGAAACAGCAACTTCTGATCCGCAATCTGCTAAGCGGCGCGATTGCCGAAGATCCCAAAAATCGTGAACTCATTGCAGCGCTGATCTACGCGAACGTAAAGTCGGGACGAATCGATGCTGCATCCAGCAAACTCGAGGAACTCGCGATCGAGAGATACCCCGCAGAAATTCAAGATCTGCGAGCCCACATGCGCGCGGCTCGCGGAGATCTCGCGGGAGCCCAGAGAGACGCCAACCTGGCATTGCGCACCGATCCCCTGCTGCCGAACCTGGCCGACTTTGCCCTGCATCTCTACTCAAAGGCCGGACCGATGGACCGTCATCTGGAACGCCTCGAGAACTGGATCCAGAGAATGCGCGCAGACCGGGGGGGCGAGTGGCTGGTGAACTCTCGCAAAATCGCGCAGTTCCACCTCATGCGTTCTCGCATGCTGCGCTTCGAGGAACGAAACGCCGAAGCCCTCGAAGTGCTCGACTTCGCGATCGCGAACCACGAGTACACGATCGACACTCGAACCGACCGCGCTTACTTGATTGCCTTGACTGAGGACGACCCTCGTCGCGCGATCGAGATCGCGGGGGAACTCGTGGAGCGACATGGTTCAAATCCCCATGCCCTCCATACCCTCGGATTCGCCTATCTTCGCGCGGATAAGCCCTTCCAGGCCCTCGAATTTCTCCGCCTCGCGAATCGAAATGTCGCGAATCCAAACTCGCGGTTTCTCTTTCAGGAATCGGTTGCCCTGCGGTTGCTGAACCGGGAGAGCGAAGCCCTCGAGTTGATCGACGAGGTGCTGGCACTCGATCCGAGTTTTCCGCAAGCCGCGCAAACGCGTCAGTCGCTGATCTCTGCGATCGACAGCGAGTAGACGGATCAATCCGGCCGGTTGGGCAATCTGCTTGCGCGGATTCGCTGGATCCTCAACAAGCGCTCGAGATCTTCTTTCAATCCTTCCGTGATCGGCCCCTCGACCTGAATCCCGGCTTCGATCCTGCGGATCGCAGTCTCGAAATCGTCCAACACGATGTAGGCCTGTGCCATGACGCGGAACTCGTATTGGTCGGGTTCTTCGATCTGCTCGAATCGCTCGATCCATTCGGTCGCCAGTTCGTTTAAGAGCGCGACGAACGACGAACTCTGCCGGATGCGGTCGTAACCTCGTTCGGACAACAGATGGTCGAGTCGATTGTATCCCCGCGCTCGCGCCGCACGGAGTGCAACCACTGCCCCTTCTGCATCTCCAGCCAACGCGAGCCGACGAGCGATGCGCGTCTGTGCCGCCATTCCCTGGGGATAGTGCTTCTCAGCGTCCGCCATCATTGAAAAGCCAGACTTCCAGACCATTGCGCGCTCATGCACGCGAAAGGAATTGCCCAACACCCACACGATCGCGAGAGCGACGAGAACTCCCCGGATTTTCTGCGGCTCGAATGTCGTGCCGAACCTGTCCAATAGACCTTCGAAGTGATCGCGACCCGCAAACAACACTGCTCCAATCAAACCGGGCAAGATGAAGTAGAGATAGCGATCGGCCATCGGGAATGGCAGGGGAATGATCCCGCAAATGGGTGCGAACGAGACGATGGCCCAGATCCAGTAAAGCGCTTCAGTGCGATTGCGCACCAGCACAAACCAGGTGCGAGAGGCGACCAACCCCAACATCAACAGTGATCCAAGCCACCACGGGTCAAACCATGAATCTGCGGGGGGCGGCTCTTGAAAAACGGAGAGCCCCGAAGAGGAGACTGCCATCACGAGGTAACGCAACGAGACCGCACAAACGGTGCGCAGTCGCACGATCGGATCGGCGTAGAGTACGGGGGCCTGGCCGGCGGTCTGATTGAAAGCCCAGAACTCGGCAAAGGCAAAACTGACGAGCATGAGGACCCAGACGCCAATCCAGGCCCACTGCGAAGGAGCGGAGGAGGTGCCTTTGTCGTTCCGCTGGGTTTGCCAGGTCGCGGCTGCGAGTACGAACAACGCAACTGCCGCCGTCGGCTTGGCCAACAATGCGAGGGCGAAGAATCCCGCCGCCAGGGCGGGCCGCGAGCGGTGTGCGATCAGGGCGAGCAGGCAGAGGGTCAATGCGGTCGGGGTTTTGAGCTGTGATATCCACGCTACCGCTTCGACATTGGCCGGGTGCAACAGGAAGAACGCGCTGCCCAGGAGCGCGGGAGTCCGAGAGATCCCTCCCCCTCGCAATACGATCATCAACAATAGCGACGCAAATGCGTGCAGCGCGATGTTGACCACATGGTAGCCCATGGTGTCTCGCTCGAACCATTGCCATTCGAGGGCGTAGATAAACAGGTGAACCGGCGCGTAGTTTTCGACCAACTTCGCAGGTGTTCCCGTCGGGTCGAGAATCGCAATCAAGTTGTCTGAGCTGATGTCGTGTACGAAGGCGTTGTTGAGGACGTAGTGTTCATCGTCGGAGATGAACGAGCCGTCCAGTGCGGGGCCGTAGGCAATCAAGCACGCCGCAACAAACGCCGCGTAAAGAAGGGCATGGAAGACGATGCCATCTGATGCGTGGGGAGGCTTCGCGGATTGCAGTCGCTCTTGGGAACTGCCGGCCCGTTGCCGTTTTGAGGAGGCCTTTTTTGAACGCTTGGAACTCAAAAATTCGCTCTCCACCGACCATGTCTCGATTTCCCGGTCGAGCATACAGAAAGCAGGCCCGAAGAGTGCGCGGAAACGGTGGCGGCTGGGCTAACCTCGTCGGACGCGTGCCAGCTGAAACCAACATCGAACTGTCGGTAGTCATGCCGTGCCTCAACGAGGCCGACACCCTGGAAATCTGCATCACCAAGGTGTTGCGAGTCTTCAAAGACCATGACATTGCCGGTGAAATCATCATCGCCGACAACGGCAGCCGCGACGGCTCCCAGAAAATCGCAGAACGGCTCGGCGCGCGAATCGAAAACGTGAGCGAGCAGGGATACGGTGCCGCGCTGATGGGCGGAATTTCCGCGGCCCGGGGTCGCTTCGTGCTGATGGGTGACGCGGACGATAGCTACGACTTTCTCGAGATCCCCAAGTTCATCGAAAAGCTGCGCGAGGGTTACGATGTCGTACAGGGCTGTCGCCTGCCACGGGGTGGCGGCACTGTGCTCCCCGGCGCCATGCCCTTTCTTCATCGGTGGTTGGGCAATCCAATGCTTTCTTTCATGGTGCGCGGAATGTTTCGTACGCCGGTCACCGACATCTATTGCGGCATGCGCGGCTTTCGCAAGGACCATTACCTGCGACTGGATCAACGCTGCACCGGGATGGAATTTGCAACGGAGATGATCATCAAGTCCGCCCTGTACAACGCCAGAATCACCGAAGTTCCAATCACACTCCATCCGGATGGACGCAAGGCGCACGGACCGCATCTGCGCACCTTCCGCGACGGTTGGCGCACGGTTCGTTTCTTCCTGATGTACAGCCCTCGGTGGTTGTTCTTGATTCCAGGTATGGCACTTCTGCTGTTCGGGATCGGGGGCTACGGGGTTGCGCTCCCCTCGACTACGGTCTTCGGCATAAGCTTTGGCCCCCACACCTTGTTGGTCTCGAGCCTCGCATTTCTGCTGGGTTATCAGTCGATTCTTTTCGCGATCTTCGCCAAGACATTCGCGATCAGCGAAGGATTCATGCCCAGGGACCCGCGCATGGACCGCTTTTTTGAAGTCGTGAATCTCGAAAAAGGGCTCGTGGTCGGCGGGACAGCTTTCGTCGTCGGCCTCGGATTGATCGGCCATACCGCCAACGCCTGGCGTGAGGCGGATTTTGGCCCCCTCGACTACGAGGTCACCATGCGCTGGGTGATCCCGGGCGTGACCCTTGCCGCCCTCGGCCTTCAGACCGTGCTCTCGGGTTTCTTCGTCAGTCTTCTCGGGATGGGCCGCAGGTGAGTTTGGCCGAACGGCTGCACCAATCGTACGGCTTTGAGCGCCGAGTCCGCGTGTTGTCTCGCCACATCGAGAGCCTGTTGCCAAAGGACGCATCCGTATTGGATGTCGGGTGCGGCGACGGCACACTCGATTCGTTGCTTGCATCACAGCGCAGAGACATCGCGATCCAGGGCATCGACGTAATGGTTCGGCCAGACGCGTTGATCCCCGTGCGCGAATTCGACGGCTTCACCATCCCCCACGCCGACGACTCCTTTGACTGCGTCGTCTTCGTAGACGTCTTGCACCACAGCCAGGACGCCACGCAGTTGTTGAAGGAAGCCAAGCGCGTGGCACGGCGCTTCATCATCATCAAAGACCATAGAAGGAACGGATTGTTCGCCCGAGAAACCCTTCGCTTCATGGACGACGTCGGCAACAAAAGGTTCGGGGTCGATCTGCCGTATCATTACTGGAGCCATCGAGAGTGGCATGATGCATTTCACGAACTCGGGCTGGAGATCAGGCAGTGGAACCAGTCCCTGGGCATCTACCCGTGGCCCGCCAGCCTGTTGTTTGATCGAGGTTTGCACTTCGTGGCGCAACTTGGCGCAAAGCCCACGAGCCAATGATTTCCCAGAAAGCGCTCATCGTCCCGCTCGCCTGGATGGTCATGGCACTGGCAACGCTGTCGCTCGCGCTGCCGCGAATCGATGACCTCGGCCTGTACTACGACGAAGCATTCCTCGCCCAACAAGCACGGGGTTTCGTCGAGCCGGATCGCGCAGGGGTACATCCGGCCAGCGTGCGGACCGAGTGGATCGCCGGCAGGCCGTTTCCCATCCGGAATGCTGCGTATCTCGGATCCCTCAAGAGTCAGCTACTGATCCCGAGCCTGGCCGTCTTTGGCGCGAGTCCCTTCGTGTTGCGAGTATCGACCCTCGTGACCGGATTGCTCGGACTGTTGTTTTGCATGCTATGGGCCAGACGATTTCTTGGGGACCATGCGGCAGTGATCTCGGGATTGTTGATCGCGAGCGATCCATCCTTTTACTTGTTTTCTCAATTCGAGTGGGGCCCGTTTACCAGCATGCTCCTGTGTCGTGGTGCAGGGCTCTACTTTCTCAGCCTGGCTTTCGCGCCGGACAAGCGGCATTCGGGTTGGTTCGCTTTGGTACTGGGTGCCGCTTGCATGGGACTGGGGATCTACAGCCGAGTCGACTTCGTGGTAATTCTGGCGGCTCTGTCCATCGGGATGCTTGCGTTTCGCCGAGACGTAGCCATCGCGGCCTGGCGCGATCATCGCGCAAAGATTGCCGCCGGAAGTGCCGTATTTCTATTGACCGCGAGCCCCGCCATCGCGGTCGTGAGCGAGATCTTGCTCGCCGGCTCGGCGATCGCGGACCGCGGCGACATCGGCTATCGGATCGACGTACTCGCCAGCGTGCTCGACGGCTCGCACTTCTTTCGATTGATCAGTGCGGGGGGGTTGTTCGACGATCTCTTCGTCGTGGATGCGCCCGCCACTGGGTTCATTTTCGTTTTGTGCATCAGCGCAGTCGTCATCGCGTTTCCGAAATTGCGCGGACCGAGCCTGCGATCGGGTTCTGCGGGGTTCCTGGTCCTGACCACCATTCTCCTCGCCGCATTCATGCTGCTGATCCCCGGCGCCGTTCGCGCTCATCACATGCTCAATACCTTGCCGTTCCCTCACCTCATTGTCGCATCCGCAGGGGTCGGGTTGTGGCAGCGAAGCTGGGCAACACAGAGAACTCGCCTGTTCGCGCGCAGCTGCATTGCGATCTCGCTGGTGGCTTGCCTTTACAGCAACGCCGACACGATTTCAAAGACACGACAACTCATACGCGATACCGGGGGTACGGGACGCTTCAGTATCGCCTTGCAGGACTTCGCCAGGGAAGTTGACAATTCATCGGATGCAGAGAACAGCAGGTTCGTGAGCCTGGATTGGGGCTTTCATGAACCACTGCTCTTCACAACGCAGCACGTGAAGTTGAGCGAACCGATCTGGGCCCTGACGAAACCCGCGATCGTTCGCTCTCCGTACATCGCGAACGGCGATCGCCACACCATCTACTTGATTCACGAAGCGCCCTATGACTTGTTTGGACTGGGGGCTCCGTTTCTCGAGGCTCTTCACGCGAGCGATCCCGAGCACTATACGATCCGAGATCATCTAGACGGATCGGGCAATTTGGCGTTCAAGAGTGTTCGCTTCGAACGACCTCACCAGCTGCACTTCAACGGGAAGTTCCGTTTCCAATTGCGCGAAGCAGAACTTCCGTAACCCGCTGCTGCTGTTCTTCGGTGATGCCCGGAAAGATGGGCAAAGAGAGAATCTCACCGGCGGCCTTCTCCGCAACCGGAAAACTCCCCGGCGAGTGCCCCAACGACGCATAGGTTCCCTGGAGATGGCAGGGCGTGGGGTAGTGGATTGCCGCACCAATTCCCGCATCGTTGAGTTGTGCAAGAACTCGATCGCGTTCGGTTACTCGCACCACGTAAAGATGCCAGACGGATTCGTTGCCTTCTTTGATCTTGGGTAGAACCAGCTCATCAGACTCCGCCAGTAGTTCGTCGTAGCGTGCGGCGGCAGCGCACCGTTCCTCGTTCCAGCGCGGCAACCTGTCGAGCTTGGCGCGCAGCACCACCGCTTGAAGCGTGTCCAGTCGGGAGTTGAAACCGATTCGGGGATGTTGGTGCTTTTCCGTTTCACCCCAGTTCCGCAGCTCCCGCACCCTTTGGGCGAAGTCGTCATCGTTGGTCAGAACCGCACCCCCATCTCCGTAGGCACCGAGGTTCTTTCCCGGATAGAAACTCGTCGCGGCCGCCACCCCGAACCCCCCCGCGAGACAACCATTGCGCCGCGCGCCGTGGGATTGGGCGGCATCCTCTATCACCGCGATATCGCGACCCCGGGCAAAATCTTCCAGCTGCTCGAACGGGGCAACCTGACCGTAGAGATCGACCGCCATGATTCCGCGAGTTCGCTTTCCAATGCACGTCCGGGTCTTTGCGGCGTCGATCAAGTAGTGGTCCGGGTCGCAGTCGACAAACACAGGAACCGCGCCCACTCGAGTCACCGCGAGCGCGGTTGCGATGAAGGTGTTCGCGGGCACGATCACCTCGTCGCCAACCCCGATCTGCTGGGCGCGCAGGATCATTTCGATCGCGTCGGTGCCACTGCCGACTCCGATGCAGTGTCTGACACCTGAGAACTTCGCGTACGCTCGTTCAAAGTCGTCCAACGCGGGGCCCAGGACGAAGGCAGCCTGCTTGAACACTTCTTCGAAACCGCGCTTGATATCCTCTTCGATCTCGCGATGTTGAATCGCCAGATCGACCAGAGGGATGTCCATCACGCCTCCACTCATGGGCCTACTCGCAGCTAAATCGCGATTTCACGGCCTCTTTCAGCCATGGATTTTGAAATCGCGACGAGGGTCTTCACCACAGATATTCCTTCTCGCCCGCCGGATATCGGCTCGGAAGACTTTTCGATGCAGTCGAGGAAGTGCTCGCACTCGCGCTTGAGCGGCTGGACCATTGGCACTCGCGGCACCGTGACATCACCTTCGCGCACGGTCATGCGAAAGGACGAGAACGAATCTGCGAATGGCACCTGGGCAACTTCGGCGTCGACTTGGTTGTCGTAAATACGCAGAGGTTCGGTTTGATGAACATCGTCGAAAGTCAGCATCCGCTTGTCTCCGACAACACGAATGTCTCGCGTCTTGATCGGATTCAACCACGATGCGTGGAGGTTGACGAGAATGTCGTCTGGGTAGCGAAGGGTCGCAAACACCGCGTCTTCGATGCCGCTGTTGATCCATGCACCTCCAGTGGCCGAGACGCTCAGGGGGTCGGTGTCCAACCAAAAATTTGCCAGCGAAATATCGTGGGCAGCCAAATCGAAAGCTGCGTTGACATCCACTCGTATCGGACCCATGTTGGTGCGCACCATCGAGATGTAATAGACGCGACCGAGTTCGTGGTTGGTAATGTACTGTTTGGCGAGTTGGGCGGCAGCGTTGTACACGAAGACGTGTCCGACCATCAGGATCTTGCCGACCTCCCGGGCGACTTCGTCCAACTCGATCGATTTTTCGACCGTATTCGCTAGCGGCTTCTCGACCAGCACATGCTTGCCCGCACGTAGCGCAGCAAGCGCGATTTCGTGATGAGTCGAGGTCGGAGTTGCGACGACGACGGCGTCAACCGAGGCATCGTCGAGTACTTTCGACAAGTTCAGTTCGGCCCGGATCTCGGGAAAGCGCAGGCGAACCTCCGCGAGTCGATCTTCGTCCTGATCGATCACCCAGCCAACTTCGCTGCGCGCGTGATTGTGGAAATTTCCGATGAGATTGGGACCCCAATGCCCCGAACCCACCACCGCGACATTGATCATGCTCTTGGGTCCGCCCTTTTCACCCTTTCACCCTCAATCTCATCTGCGACCTCTTTACTTCCTGATTCCGAGACCCAATAAAACTAGTGGGCGCAAAATGGACCACCAGCCGGTTATGGGCTTCATCTTGGTCTGCCCGAGCGCCTTAGGAGGATACACCTTCGTGACAGGAACTTCGGCGATCTTGTAACCGCATCGGATCGCTCGAAGGTAGAGGTAAGGTTCGAGTTCATATTCGTCGAGCCAGGCCTGGTCCAGGTCGATCGCCGGGTCTTCGAGAACACGCCGGTGCACGGCTCGAAATCCGTTGGTCGATTCCGTGACCCAGCGTCGCGCGACCAATGAGAAGAGCAGGGGGTGCACGCGAGTTGCAACCTTGCGATAAAAGGGCATGGGGCCAAAGTTGGCCTCGGCTTTCAAGAAGCGCGAACCCTGCACAAAGTCGGCAGCGGCGTCGACGATCGGATCAAGCAAGCTGGGGATCTCTTCGGGTGAGTCTTTGTTGTTGCCAGCCATCACGACGGCCACGTCAAAACCACCCTTCACCGCTTCGGCGTAACCCGCACGCAACGCCGCTCCTACACCGACAACCCGGCCCATGGAGATCACCCTTGCTCCGAGATCCCGCGCGACTTCGGCCGAACGGTCCGTCGAACCATCATCGATGACGAGCATCTCGTCGACGAGGGGACGCGGCGTGCGACGCACGACCTCGCCGATCTTTGATTCTTCGTTGAGCACGGGCGCCATCGCGATGACGCGCAATCCACGATACACAGGTTGATTCCTCGGGCCGAAGAGCATACCCCTCTGCCAGGGACTGGGCAGGGTTTTCACCCACATGTCAATCGCCGATCGACACTCCCGGATCCGCGTATGATGCGTAAGACTCGGGAGTGAGCTGCATCCGGGGGTTCGATGTCAGAGCAATCGAAAGTACAGGATCGAGAGGACCCTAAAACTCTCGATGCGGTGCCCCAGCCCATGTGTGGGTTATGCGGTTGCGCGGGAGAGCTCTGCTATCCCGACCTGCAAGATCGCCATTTCAACGCCCCCGGCACCTGGACGCATTTGCTTTGTCCGCGCTGCCATTTGATCTGGCTGAGCCCACAGCCGAGTCCCGCCGGATTGGCTTGCCTTTATTCCGACTACTACACCCACTCGAGTCCCGAAGACGAACCACTCCTGGTTCGCGCAGTGACTCGGGGAATCCCGGCCGCGATTCAGAACTACGGCGACATCGTTTCAGATCCGCGAGAACGCAATTTGGGTCGATTGTTTTCCCTAGTGGGTCCGTTGGCGGAATTGGGTCGGCGCGGAACCATGGGGCTTTCTGGAGCTTCGCGCGGAACATTGCTCGATTTTGGATGTGGCGATGGCGAGTTCTTGCGTCACATGCGAAGTCTCGGCTGGCGGGTCACAGGCTTCGAACACGACCCACGCGCCGCACAAGTCGCGCGCGAAACACTGGGGGATGATTGCGTCTACACAGAACTCGAAAATGCGAAAGCCGCCGCACCAGACGGATTTGATGCCATCACGCTTTCCCATGTGATTGAACATCTGCTCGATCCGATTGCAACGCTCGTCGAATGCGCTGCCTGTCTGCGCCCCGGTGGAAAGCTGGTCATTGCGACACCCAACACCGCAAGTCGCGGTCACCGCCACTTTGGCCGCAACTGGCTCCACCTCGATCCACCGCGCCACATCAACCTCTTCAATGCGGGCACCCTCACAGAGGTAACCCGGCGCGCAGGGTTTCGCGTCGTTAGCGTTGCGTCTCCGAGTTCGTCGGCGCACTTCGTGTGGCAAGCGAGCTCGAAGATCGCAGAACGCGGATTCCTGCCGGGCATTCGCGTCGAAGATCTCACTGCCTGGGGGCTGTTTGAAAGCGGGCTGTTTTGGATGTGGGAGTACATACTCACGAGATTCGGCGCGCTATGTGGTGAAGAATTGCTGCTCACGGCGATCACGCCAGAAGAGAGATCCAGCTAGGGCTGCTATTGTCACGGCCGTTGTGTCGGTAATTGAGTTGATCGCTTTGGCTTTGGCTCGGGTACCCATTGGCCGATAGGGTTGATCATGACTTCCGCGACTCCACTCACTCCTGCGATCGCCGTCGTGATCCCCTGTTTTCGCGTGACCCAAACCATCCTCGACGTCGTGGCGGGCGTGGGTCCCGAGTGCCAGGCAATCTATGTGGTCGACGACGCGTGCCCCGATCACACGGCAGATCTGGTGGAAGCGGAGTGCCGCGATTCTCGGGTGAAGGTCATCCGCCTGAAGGAGAATCAAGGGGTCGGCGGTGCGACCCTTGCGGGATATCGCGAAGCCATCGAAGGCGGCGCGGAAATCCTGGTCAAGCTCGACGGGGACGGCCAGATGGATCCGGCCCTGATTCCCCGACTGGTTGCCATGATCCTGCAGGGACAAGCCGACTACGTAAAGGGGAATCGCTTCTTCGAGTTCGACGGACTGCAAGCGATGCCTACCGTGCGCTTGATCGGCAATTCCCTGCTCTCATTCGTGAACAAGATATCGACCGGTTACTGGAACGTCTTCGATCCAAATAATGGTTTCACCGCGCTGCACGCAGGCGTTGCCCGGCAGCTCCCGTTTCACAAACTCAGCCGACGATACTTTTTTGAATCGGACATGCTGTTCAGGTTGGGCACGTTGCGCGCGGTCGTGACCGACGTGCCCATGCCGGTGCGTTATGCCGGCGAGCGCAGCAACCTGAGGGTTCGCTCGGTCATCTTCGAGTTTGCCGCAAAGCACGTCGCCAATACCTTCAAGCGCATCTTCTACAGCTACTACTTGCGCGACTTCAGCATCGCTTCGATCGAGATCATCATCGGCATTGCGTCACTCACCTGGGGCACGTGGTTCGGAATGACACGCTGGCTCACCGGCATTTCGCAGAACGTGCCCGCGACCAGCGGAACCGTGATGGTCGCCGCCCTGCCGGTCCTGCTCGGTGTACAGTTGATTCTGGCGTTCTTGAATTTTGACATTCAAAACGTTCCCCGGGATGTCCTCCACAAACGCCTGCTGCCGCCCCATCCCAACAAGTGAAAGACGCGGGCGAAGCGATCGGGTTCTTTACTCCCGGCGCCCTGTTTCGCCTGGTCCTGCGCCTGGCCGTGGCCGGGACACTATTGGTCCTGGTCTTTCGCATGGCCCTGCCGGATCGCGAAGCCGGCTTTCTGGCGGCGATCCTGGCAGCCTGGCAAACGGGTCCCGGCGAGGCTGCGTGTTGGCTCGCCCTGGCGTTTTCGTTGCTCGGCGTGAGTTTTGCGATCGGTACGACGCGGTTTTCGACCTTGCTCGCGGGTGCCGGATTCGAAGTCGCTTGGTGGGTTTTGTTGCGCGCCTATCTCGTGGCTGGCTTCTTCAATCTGGTACTCCCCGGCGCCATCCTGGGCGACGCGTATCGCGTTTGGGACGTGAGGCGAGCAGCGGGCGAGGGTTCGCGAGCGCTGGGGATCGTCGCAGTGGAACGACTGCTCGGATTTTCGGCGCTCGGCTGTTTTGGACTGGTGGCGGTGCCGTTCATTCCGCTGCCCGGTGAAGACCGCTATCTCGCGGCCATCGCGATGGCGGCATGCGCGCTGATCGCTTTGGTTACGGTGTTTGCACTGCATCCCACGACCAATCGACTTCTTCGAAACTTGATCCGACCCATCGCTCGTATCTCGAAGCGGGGGGCAAGTGTAATCGACAACGCCCTGGGGGCCGTCGCCGACCTGGCCGAATCTCCGAGGGTGCTGTGGCGCGCCTTTGCCCTGAGTCTCCTCAACCAGGGACTTCCCGTGGTTGCGGTGTACTGTCTCGCGATTCCACTCGCCGGAATGGATATCGACTGGTACTGGTTTGCGATCATCGTGCCATTCGTGACGCTGGCGAGCGTCATCCCGATCAGCCTCGGAGGAACGGGGGTTCGTGAGTATCTCTACGTTGCGTTGTTTGGGGCCGTTGGAATGCCGAGCGAAGCTGCACTGGCACTTTCGCTCTCACTCCTGGCCACAGCGATCGCATGGGCCATGGTGGGCTTTGCGATCTTCAGCATCGATCGTCAACGCGGAGATTTCCATGCCCCGAATCCCGCGTCCTGAGACCATCCAAGGCTTCTCCGGATGACGGCCGAAATTACCTTCGCCATCCCGTTCTACCGTGACACGAACCTGCTGCGCATTGCGGTCGACAGTGTCCTGGCCCAGCGAAATTCTTCTTGGCAGTTGTTTGTATGCGACGACTCGGGACTCGATCTCTCGCTAGAGAAACTGCTGAAGGCGTACGGCGACCCTCGGATTGGCTACCTCGAGAACTCCGGAAACCTCGGCATGGTCGAGACTTGGAATCGATGTCTCGATCACAGCCAGAGTGATCTCGTGACCTTGCTCCACGCAGACGACGCGCTGACCCCGGGCTACGTCGACCTGATGCTCTCCCTCGCGAACAAACACCAGGATGCCAGCGCCTTCTTCTGTCAGACCGAGATCGTGAACTACGACGGATCGAAGGTTTTTTCCATGGCCGACGCGGTGAAGGGTTTCCTGATTCCAGGATCGTCGGGCGACGAACTGGTGCTGCACGGCGAGGATGCAGTTGCGAGCCTGATGGCGGGTTACTTCATCATGACCCCGACCCTGTGCTACCGGAAGTCGCGGATCGCAGACCGGCGCTTCGACCCGGCATTCAAACAAGTGCAGGACCTCGTCTTTGTCGTCGGTCTATTGATGGACGGACATACCCTGGTGGGTTCGCCCGAGCGAGGGTATGCGTATCGGCGTCACCCGGGCAGTGCAACGACCCGACAGTCCGAGAGCATGCTGCGGTTCGACGAAGAGGTGCTGGTATTCAATCGCATCGCCGACCGGGCGCGTGAACTGGGATGGGTGCGCGCCGAAAAGGTTTCGAGCCGCAAGCGCATCATCAAGCTTCATCTTTTATATCGAACCCTGCGCGCAATATTGCAGCTGCGACCGAGCACCGCGATCGAAGCCCTGCGCTACTGGTCTAAAATCGGCTGAGGGCTCTCTTCCCGCTGAAGGCTCTCTTCCCGCTGAGGGCTCTTTTCCCGCGGCACCCAAACGACACCCGGCCCCACTTGCCAACCCGATCTAGGCACGAGCTTGCCGATGTTCCCGAAGACGGGCCCCGCGATCCGGTAATTCTCTTCGAGAACATGATCGTCGGGATACTGTTCCAAGAAACGACTCGTCGAATCGATGATGATTCCGAATCGCCGATTGGCAATGGCATTGCTGAACTCTTCGCGAAGCGCTTCGGCGTCTGGCAGGCCGCTGTTCGCGAGATCATCTACCGGCATTTGATGCGCGAAGAGACGCTTGCCCGCAAGCCCAGCGAGGTAGCCATGGGCGGGGATCAATACTTCGCCTTCAGCCGTCGACAACTGCTCGACCAGACGTTTTCCGGCAACGACATCGCCAGGCTTGGGCAGCGCAATGTGCGGATCGAATCCGAGCCATGCGAACTGGCACACTAGAAGGGCCGACAGGAGTGTCGCGACTCCACGACTTTGTCGTTCCCGATCCAGCAGCATGCCAAGGGCAACCCCCAGCATCAGCACCAGACATGCGTGCAGCGGGATCAGGTTGTTCATCGCGCCACCGACCTTGATGCGCGGAACGATCCAGGCGATGACCGTCCCGGCGAAGTATGCGAGATAGAACAACATGCCGAGCTTGTCTTCGGATCGCTTGATCGTCCATGACCCCGACCCAAACCTCGACCCCGCGAGCACGGCAAACACCGCGAGCACGGCAAGGGGAAGTGCCATGAAGAGATCCTTCCAGAAAAAGTACGGCAGCAGCGACCAGCGGATTTCGTGTCCACTCTGCGCGCCAAGCAGATAGAAAAAGAAATGGGAATTCTCTCCTCGGCTGAGCAGGATCGAGGCGACTGTCACCAGTCCCAATATCGTTGCGACAAACGCGATCGAGCGTCGATAGCGTCCGGCGGCGACATCAACGGCGATCCAGTCGCGATACAAACACCAAAACACCAAGGGCGCGAACAACGCGAGGCCCGTCTGCTTGGTCATGCTGGCGAGGAAGGCCAGCACCCCGGCGAGCGCCACACCCACCAGATCGTCCCGAACCCGAAGGAGGTATACGCCTCCCACGACCAGGGCGACGAACAGGGAGTCGATTCGACCCACGTCCATGTACGCACCGCTTGCGCGATAAGTCGCGAGGAACAAGCCTGCGCAGATCACGCCGATTTCCCAGCGCCGGGTTTCGTGCCGCACCAGTCCGCAAAGGAGTGCCGCCGTTGTGAACGTGGCCAGCAACGACACGATGCGAAGCGACAGCAAGTTGACTCCGACCAGGCTCGTCACGGGAATCGCCGCGTAGTAATAGAGCGGTGGGTAGGGAAAGGGAACGAAATCGATCGAGGGCGCGGCGTAGAGTGCCTGGCCTGTGAGGATCCGCGTCAAGTGCTGAAGGGAGCCGCCCTCCATCCACTCGAGTTCAAAGGGATGCTGCGCGCGTTGGACGGTGATCCAAACAAATACGCCCAATGAGACCAGGGCCAGGAACAATGGCGGTCCCATGGGCCAAACCCACGGCTTTGAATGCTCCCGCGCCGTTTCGGACTCTTCACCGGTTGTGGGCACCGAGGAACTCGCCTCCTGATCACTTCCCACTATACTGAATCGGGTCGGGCGGTGGCGCGCAAGTCGACTCGACGCCCAAATCAAGTGGCGGATTCGATCGTCAATCGTCGTTCGTCAACTACCAATCGAAGTACCAATCGAAGGAAGAGGGTCAGGGATGGCGGCCATTCGGGGATCCACCCTCACCCGACTCCAGATCGCATCCCTCGTAGCCCTGCTTTTGATCTGCAGTGCAGCACTCTTGCATGAAGTCTATTGGTCGGATGATGCATCGTTTCTGACCCGAGGCAACGGGGCGAATTGGATCGGTTATCCCATCGTGCCTTCGAGCGATGCCATTCCGGTTCTTCGAGAAAATGCCCCCGCAACGACGTTCACCCGGCGATTCGAGGTCGATCAGGGTTTCGGCCCGGCGATGCTGACTGCCCGAGGCCTGCGCTCCCTCGAGCTCAAGCTGAACGGCACTCGCCTGTTCTGGGACGAACCCCTCGATTCGTGGCAGGACACGCTAGCGGTCGATGTCACGGAACAGCTGCGTTCGGGGGCGAACGAAATTCGAGTCCAGGTACGCAACCCGAGCGGTCCCGCACTGTTGCAACTCGCCATTCGGGGGAAAGGAATCGAAGTCGAAACCGACACCCGTTGGGAAGTCAGCGCTCAGGGGATCGCAGTCGCCCAGGCGGCGCCCGCTCGGGACAATCAACTCTTCGCAGATTCTCTCATCATGCCCCGCCCTGGCGAGGTCTTCGGCCGACACGCCCTGGTTTTGGGAATCCTGTTCCTGCTGTTCGCCGGGGTCTCGACTGCAGCACGCAATCGAAGCGTCGACGCGAATTTCGCCTGGCTACCCAAGGCCGTGCTCGGCGGCGTCACTTGTTATTGGATCGCGGTCTTCGTCCTCAAGATCTCACAGCTTCCGGTCATGATGGGTTTCGATATCCCCGCCCATCTCCAGTATCTCGACTACCTGATCGAAAACCGAAGTCTCCCCGATGCGACCCAGGGTTGGTCTACCTATCACCCCCCTCTTTTCTATCTCTTGACCGCAGCACTCGTACTGGCCGGCGACGTAACACGAGAGTCTGCCACGGGGCAGGTGGTGTACCGCATCGTCTGCTTTGGCAGTGGCTTGACGACGGTCTGGGTTGCCTACTTCTGCGCCCGGCGTTTCTTTGACAACGACCCGGTGAAGACGGCTCTCGCGGTTGGCTTCGCGGGTCTGCTGCCGATGAACCTCTACGTGTCGGCCTATGTCTCGAACGAATCACTGCTCGTGGCGTGGAGCAGTTTCGCGACGCTACTCGCCTTGAACGCACTGCTTGCGGAGAAGACTTCGACACGCCAATGGCTGGCAGTTGGAGGAGCGCTGGGGTTCGCGATCGCGACGAAGTTTTCAGGGCTCATCCTGGTGCCGGTATTTGCCGCAGTCATCGGCAGCAAGATCGGCCTGCTCGACGGTGATGATCGAACGACCGCGGCGCGGCGGGGCGGCGCGGCCTTCGCGGGCATCCTGGCCGCGACTGCGCTCGTAGGCGGATGGTTCTATCTCCGCAACTATTTGGCGTACGGCGAGTGGGTGATCTGGAACGTCAACCTTCCCGGCACATCGAGTTGGTGGGAGTACCCGGGCTTTCACACCGCGTCTTATTACTCGAGCTTCGGCGAGTCGCTCCGGCATCCCTTCTTTGCGGGCTTCTATTCATTTTGGGACGGGATCTATTCGACTTTCTGGGGCGACGGTCTGCTGGCGGGAATGGTGCACGTCGACACACGTCACCCGTACTGGAACTACGACTTCATGACCCTGGGCTACTGGACCGCACTGCCCCTCAGCTTCTTGCTGGCAATCGGTTCGGGTCGGCTATTGGAGCGCGCTTTTCGCGCGGACTCATTGCATGCGAGGATCGCCGCTTCGTTCATGTTCGTCGTCATGTTCGTCTTGTTGTTTTCACTTTTCATCGTGACGTTTCGCGTTCCCTACTACGCACAGGCCAAGGCCTTCTACGTACTGGCTGCAATCCTGCCACTCTCGATCGCAGCGGCCAGCGGTATCTCGGTGGTGGACCGCGCGCTGCAATCCCCTCGCATGGCGCCGCTGCGCGTAATTTTTCACGGCTGGCTCGGGACCGCAGTCGCGGTCATCGTGTGGACCTACCTGGGCTGATCCTTTGCTCGAAAATTTTCTTCAAATACGTTTAGATACAGGTATTTACGGTCTCGAATCGAGTTAGACTCGGGAAATGCCAGTTGCGATGAGTCGAGAGTTTGGCGCTGGGGGGAAGGCTCGGTGCAACCGCTAGCGCGCGTAGAGTGGCGCTGGGCACCGGCCGCTGCGCGACTGTCCGCGACGCTGCCCGCGAGTGAAGTACAGCGCGCCCTCGGTGTGGTCGCGTTGGTCTTCGCGGTCAAGCTGGGACTCGGTGGGGCCTGGTTCGACCTCGAGGCCATGGCGGGCAACGGGTTCGCCTTCGGCTTCGAAGTAGGTCACATCGCCGGGAACATCGCGGCCGGACACGGCTTCTCGGTTTCGCCCGATGGCGAGGTCTTCTTACCCACCGCCTGGGTCTCGCCCCTCTATCCCCTGCTGCTGGCAGCCATCTTCAAGCTCTTCGGCGCCTACACACTCGCGGCGGCCAAGGCGATGTTGGTCGTCAACTGTTTATTTCAAGCCGCGAGTGCGGGGCTGCTTTATCTCTTGGGTGTGCGCTTTGGCGGCCGCTCAGTGGGGTTTGTGGCGGCTGGAATTTTTCTCGTCAATCCCAACGGTTGGCAATTCCTCGCCTGGGCCTGGCCCTCGCAACTCTTCGCTTTCTTGTTGCTGCTGCACTTTTATACGCTGCTGGTCCCGATGTATCGGGCGCGCGGGGCGGGGGGCTTGGCAGGTGCAACCTTCGCTCTCGCTTTGATGGCCGACGGCGCTGCAATCGCGATCGCGCCGGTGACAATTGCACATCTGTTTCTCACGAACCCGAAAGGGGAGCGGCGCACGGCTTTCGCAGCGGCGCTGATCTGCTTTGCGATCGTCGTCACCCCTTGGACGATTCGCAACGCTCAGCAGTTTGGTTCGATCAATCCGCTGCGGGGAAACGTCGGCGTCAATCTTTGGGTGGGAAACTATCCCGGGGCCAACGCTGAATCGTTTCACGGTCTGGCCCCGAGTCCCTGGCACGACGCAGCCCAGGGCGAAAAGTTCGCAGCCGTCGGTGAGCGGAACTACGACCGCATGGCACGCGAGTGGGCACTGGCCGAGATCTTCGCGCGACCGGGGCGTTTCATTGCCAACTCGCTTACGCGCTTCAGCGGTTTTTGGGTGGGTGAGTGGTGGGCGGGCTATCGACACATCCCATGGTTCTATTCGCTGGGGTTGATCGCGCTCACGGCACTCGCGCTGCGAGGCGCCGTCCGCGCGCGCAAATTTGGAACCGGCGCCCTGCTCGCGGCGATCCTTCTTTTTGGTGGACCCTACTACCTCACTGTACATGGCCACGGGCGGTACCGTGTCCCAATCGAACCGCTGATGTGTCTGCTCGCTGCGCTGAAACCTGGCGAAGAATCCGGTGAAGAACTCGAAGCAAGCTCGGGCGACGTCGAATGAAGCGATGCGAAAGACGTTGGCGGGCAGGCGCTGGGCCCGGGCTCTTGCTTGCGCCTCTGCTCGCCCTTTGCATCGCGGTGAGTGTTTCGTGTGCAGAGGATTGTGCGAAGGACGAGGCGCACGAGCTATCTGCGAAGCCACCAACAACTCCGCCAAAAACGGCGATGAATTCCATCGTGATGATCAGCCTCGACACCACGCGTCCGGACCACCTTTCGCTCTACGGCTACGACAGGCCCACATCTCCCAACCTCGAGGCTTTGGCCGCAGACGGTCTGGTGATGCAAAACTTCTTGACCACGTCCTCCTGGACGTTGCCGACCCACGCCTCACTCTTTACCGGCCTATATCCGTCGACCCACGGGGCACACTACAGCAACCAGGGTGATGTTGGGCTCGGTGACGCCGACGGCGCACCCCAAAGCTTCGACGCTTTTCGCGTAAATCGATTGCCCGACGAAGCCATCACCCTCGCCGAGATTCTCCGAGCAGAGGGTTACCTAACCTATGCCGTCGCCGCGGGACCGTGGTTCAAGCCGGTCTTTGGCCTCGATCAGGGGTTCGACCACTACGACGCGGCTTTCGATTCGCTGAGCGGACGTCCCGGCAATCTGGTGAGCGACCTGGCCATCGGCTTCATCGATCATGCGGGTCTCGACCCGTTCTTCCTCTTCTTGAACTACTTCGATCCTCACGATCCCTACGAACCCCACGAATCCAGCTGGGAGCAGTTCCTGAAGCCATCCAAAGATTTTGCTCGTTCGAAAGAACTTGCCCTCTACGACGCCGAGATCCTCTTCATGGATCGGCAGATTGGCCGGGTGATCGATGAGTTGAAGGCTCGCAATCACTATGACTCGAGCTGGATCGTAGTCACCTCGGATCACGGCGAACACTTTGGCGAACACGATCTCGAGGGTCACGGCTTTTCGCTCTACGAGGGAGTGGTGCGCGGTGTCCTGATCATCAAGCCCCCGGCGGGTGTTGCGCTGGAAGTCGACCGCGAGATTCGAGCGCAATCCGTGGACATCATGCCGACGCTCCTCGAGGCGATCGGGATATCGCTGCCGCACGCGATCGAGGGTCAAGCCTTGAACGCATTGACACATCCCGCGATCACCGAGCTCTATCGCAGCGCTGGAAACGTGCAGTGGAAGGGAGAACGTTTTCAGCGGGAACTGCGGGCGATCTATTCGGGTGATTACAAGCTCATTCTGTCTTCAAAGCCGGGCGATTTCGACGCGGGGCTCTTCGATCTGAAATCCGACCCGGGAGAGACTCACGACCTGAGTAACGGGCAACCCGAGGTTTTGAAAACCATGTCAGAAGCACTCGAGCGCTGGACTGCAGGTCGGTCGGCACTTCCGCCCTCGCCGGTAGGAAAACTCGACCCCGAAACCCGTCGCCAGATGAAAGCGCTCGGCTACCTCGACAGCGACACAGACAACGACGACGACAACAACAATGACAAAGACAAAGACAAAGAGTCGAAACGAGATCCATGAACGGCAACGTCTGAACCGAGTTAGCATCCGAGCTAGCCTCGAGAAGTTGTAAAGCAAGTCCCGGGAGCCCATGCGAGTCGCCACAGATCAGATTCGACGCATCGCGGTGGTCTTGCTGGTCCTGTTGTCCGGCTACGCGATTGCCGAATCGTGGTCCCGCGGCCAGACGTTCGCGGGAATGGACTACTACCAGTTCTGGGTGGTGGGTGAAGCGGTTGAGCACGACGGTGTCCACAACCCCTACACGGACGAAGAACGCACCCGCATTGGCGCATTGTTTCTCGGGCGCGCATCACACGACGAAGATGCAAAGCGGCAGCTCGTAGTGGCCACCGGTCGACCGGTCCTCGAAACCTACTCGACACCATTTCTCTACGCCGCGATTCACTTGTTCGCAAGCGGCGACTACGAAACCGACTACGGACGCTGGCACGTCATTTCGCTGTCGAGTTTTGTTGCGGGGGTTGTCGGGATCTCGCGACTCCTGGGCATCTCCTGGATCGCAACCCTGATCATATTGAACGCGTTGCTCCTGCGCTTCGCTCCCTTTCAGTCAGAAACTCAAGTCATGAACGTCAACAACGTTCAATTGGGCTTGCTCGCCCTGGTTCTGACACTCCAGCGCCACGTCGGAAGTGCGAAGTCGTTGTTTTTTGCCGGCGCTCTACTCGGATGCGCGACGATGTTCAAACCAAATATCGCGCTCGTCAGCGTGCTGTTGTTCGCAGACCTTTTGCTCACCCGACAATTCCGAACACTGCTGTATCAAGGAGCGGGAGTCTCCACTGGGGTCGCGCTTGCGTTTGCGAGTTCGAGCGCATTCTTCGGTACGGTCGAATGCTGGCTCGGATGGGCCCAGGCCATTCAATGGATTCCACCAGAAATCATCGCCGTGGGAATGGGAAACTACGCACCATTGCCGTTTGTCGCGGGAGCTGGTGCTTCGGGTTACTCACTGGTCCTCGCCATCGCACTCTGCCTGCCGGTCGTGTTCGCCAGCTGGATACGACGGGACGATCCTGTGGCGAATGTTTCGCTGCAAAGTAGAGAACAGGCCATTCGCGAGGTGACGCGGCTGGGGATCGGCTGCAGCATATTCCTGTTGAGCGCAAACCTGGTCTGGGAACACTACTTCATATTGACCGTTCCCCTGCTGCTCTCAACGCTTTGCACCGGCATAGCACGTGTGCCCGAGGGCGCGGGCCAATGGGTGGTCGAGCGCATCCTGCCGGGCCTGGCCCTGCTCGGCCTGATGGCGACCCTCACCGTGTCCCTCGCACCGCTTCCCCACGAAATCTATTTTCCGGTCGTGCAGGGGGGAGGCACTTTGATTTTATATGGGCTGGGCTTGCGCTTGCTCTCGTTGGATTTCGGGCGGGAGATGTCATGAAGATCCTCGGGCAACCCATTGCCTTGATGATCGCGGCGGCACTGCTGTTGCTGCTCGCGATCACCCACCCGCTCGTGTGGTTGCAAGCGCGAAACGCAGCATCTGCATCATCGATGAATACGGGAGAACAAGGCCAACTCGACCCGGCCGCGCGTTACGTCGCAATGCTCTCGGAGTCGGCACCGCTCCGGGCCGCGCTTCGCGGTCACAAAGTGATCGGCTATGTCTCGGAGAGTGATATAGACGTTCGCACTGACGGTTCTGGCCAGGCGCGTTACTACCTCACGCAGTTTGCCCTGGCGCCGGTACTGGTGGAACTCGACGCCGATCAGGAGCACCCCACACCGGCCCACGACCTTGTCCTCGCAGCCTTTCAGAGTTCCCAGCAGTTGAGCGAGTACCTGCGCAAAAATGCGCGGGTTGCCATCGTCTCGTTGAATGCCAGCATCGCGCTCACCCGCGCACGGGATCGCTAATGGAACTGGCCTTGTTTGCATTGACGATCAGCGGAGCGACGGGCTGGTTTGCACTCGAGATCGCCTGGCCGCGCCCTCGCCAGGTATCCGGCAGTCTCGTGCTGCGCGCTGCAGTCTCGGGAGCCCTCGGCCTGTTCGCGAGTTCATTGATCTACTTTGCCTGCTTGATCCTCGGTCTGGCGACACGTCCCTGGGTCATTGGGATCGACATCGCCGTTTTAGTCGCGCTCGCGGGCTACGGGGTCTCGGCCCAGCGCAGTCGACCTCCACTCGACACCCGGCGCGACGAACCCGCGGAGCCGCTATCGGCGATCGATTGGATGCTCGGCGCGGGTCTCGCGACCGCACTCGTCGTCAATGGCTACATCTGGCTGCAGCGGTTTCGAGACGAATCCCTCGGTTTCTGGGATGCATTCGCGATCTGGAACTTGAAGGCGCGATTTTTCTTTTTCGACGCGGGAGAACATTGGCAGCGCGCTTTTTCCGACGTCATCGAGTGGTCCCACACCGACTACCCCCTGCTACTTCCGCTCAACGTCGCGCGGCTCTGGACTTACGCTGGGGACGCCAATCAAACAATCTCTGCGCTGCTGTCTGTTGCGTTCAGCACGCTTGCTCTCGCAATTCTCTTCGCCGCGATTGCCCAGGCTAGAGGACGTCCGCTGGCGTTCCTCGGGGCGCTCGCGCTGCTCGCCTCGCCGCAGTTCATGGCCCAGACAACCTGGCAGATATCGGACATCCCAACGGGAACTTTTCTCGCGACCTCTTTTGCGCTGATCCTCGCAGGGGCAAGGCGCCCCCATGATCGCTTGGCCTTGTTGTTCGCGGCCGGCATTTCGGCCGGCGCCGCCGCCTGGACCAAAAACGAAGGACTGCTCTTTGCCCTGGTAATCCCCGTCGCATTGGCAGTCGTGGGCCCGCGAGCCGAGTGGCGAGAGAGACTGACCGAGGTACTTCAGTTCGCGAAGGGACTCGCGCTTCCCCTTGGCCTGCTGCTCGCGGTAAAGCTAACCGTGGGAGGAGAAAATGACCTCGCGGCCGATTTCACATGGATATCTCTCGGTCGGATCTTCGAATGGACGAGACATCAAATGATCATCACATCGTTTTTCAACATGACGTTGATGCTCACCGGCCTACCCCTGCTGGGACTACTGCTCGGCCTGGGCGTCTGGTCTGGGTTCCCCCGACGCACAATCGAATCGCGCTACCTCGCCGCCGCAACTCTCGCCCTGGCGCTCCAACTCGCCGGTTACTACTTCATCTACCTGATCACCGAACGAGACCTCGCCTGGCACCTGGCCACTTCCAACTTACGCCTACTAATCCAACTCTATCCCTGCACCCTCTTACTATTCTTCACAGCCCTCCGTCCATCCCCCCACCAAAAGAACCTCGAGCCCTAAACCGGCTCGAGATTCGCATACCGAACCATCACGGTCTTGACCCCCGCCCGCTCGAATCGAATCTTCAATTTTTGATTCAAATCCGACCCCGAAGACGAAAGAATCACTCCAATTCCAAACACCGAATGCCGCACCCGCATCCCCGGGCGAACTCCCCCCTCACCCCCGTCCCCCATCTCCTGGCTGTACGAAAAATCGTCGTCGCCGATTTGCGAGTACTCGTCCTGGGCTTGCGATCTCGTCTTGGCACCTCGTGAAGCCACCTCTTCCATCACTTCTTCGGGCACTTCGTTCAGAAAACGCGACGGCGTCTGGTAGTTGATTCCTCCGTAGCGCCTGCGCTCTCGCGCATAGGCGAGGGTCAGGTGTTCCATTGCCCGGGTCATGCCCACGTAACAGAGCCTGCGCTCTTCTTCGAGTCCCGCTGCATCGCGACTCGATGACGCATGGGGGAAGATGCCCTCCTCCATGCCCACCAGGAACACCAGGGGAAACTCGAGTCCTTTGGAGGAATGGACCGTCATCAGCGACACGACCTCGCTGCGTTGTTCATAGTTGTCGAGATCGGAGACCAGGGCGACCTGATCCAGAAAGAGTTCGAGTTCGGTTCTCTCCGTGTCGGGGTTGTCCACGTTTGCAAGGTGGAAGTCTTCGGCACTCAGCACGAGTTCCTTCAGGTTCTCGACCCGGGTCTCCGACTCCGTACTGCCTTCTTTTTCGAGCGACGTGATGTACCCGGTGGCCTTCAATACATGGCCAATGATCTCGTCCACCGACCGATCTACGAGTTCGATGGAAAAGCGATCCAGCATCGCGAGAAACTCGGTGATCTTTCCCGCCCAGCGCTTGGCTGTGGTCTGGGCAAAGACCGCTAGCCCCTCGAGCAAGCTGATCCCCTGCTGGAAGGCCAGGTCCGACGCCTTGTCGACGGTAGTCTTGCCGATGCCGCGCACAGGCTTGTTGATGATTCGCCGCAGCGCTTGATCGTCCGCCGGGTTCACCATCAGACGCAGGTACGCGAGAACATCTTTGACCTCGGCCCTGTCGTAGAAACGCATTCCCCCCACGATTGTGTAGGGGATGTCGTACTTCAGAAGTTCTTCTTCGAAGGAGCGCGACTGCGCGTTGGTCCGATACAAGATGGCGAAATCGCCGTAGGGCCGATGCTCACGCCGGTTCTTCCCCAGGATCTCGCGAATCACATATTGGGACTCTTCGCGGTCGTCCACCGCTTCGAAACAGCGAATGAGATCACCCCCCTCGCGTTCGGTGAACATGTTCTTTTCATGGCGATCCGCGTTGTTGGCCACGACCGCGGACGCCCCCGAAAGAATGGGCTGAGTCGATCGGTAGTTGCGCTCCAATTTGATGACCCGAGTGCCCTCGTAGTCATTTTCAAAATCGAGAATGTTTCGAATGTCAGCACCCCGCCAGGCGTAGATCGACTGATCCGGGTCCCCGACCACGCACAAGTTGTTGTGGGCGGCCGAGAGCATCCGCACCAGGTCGTACTGAACCCGGTTCGTATCCTGGTATTCGTCCACCAACGTGTACTGCCAGCGTTGCTGATAGTGACGGAGGACCGCGGGATGGCGGCGGAACAGTTCGACCGTGAGCAGGAGCAGATCTCCGAAGTCGAGTGCTTCGGCGTCCGCCAGGATCTTCTGGTATTCGGTGTAGATATCCACGCACAGCTCGTCGTCGAGGTCGACCGCGTCCTTGGCGGCGCGCGAGGGCAGCTTGCCCTCGTTCTTCCACTGGTCGATGCGCCAGCGATAGCGCTTGGGGTCGTACTCCTTGGGATCGAGATTCAATCGCTTGAGGGCAAGCTTTACGACGCCCAAGGAATCGCTGTCGTCGTAGATCACGAACCCCCGAGAGCGACCGAGATGGCCAATCTCTCTGCGAAGAATCCGCACGCAGGTGGAGTGAAAAGTCCCGAGCCACAAGCCGGCCGCGTCGGTGCCGAGTGCCTTTTCGACCCGTTCGCGCATCTCCTTGGCTGCCTTGTTGGTAAAGGTGACGGCGAGGATCGACTCGGTGGGGATTCCGCAGTGCCCGATCAGGTAGGCGATGCGATGGGTCAGCACCCGGGTCTTGCCGGAACCCGCACCCGCGAGCACGAGCAGAGGGCCTTCGACACACTCGACCGCCTCGCGTTGTTCGGGATTGAGGCCGTCGAGAATGGATTCGAGGAGCAAGGAAGCGAACCTCCGGGGGGATTACACAGACGACCCTTGGCTAGATCGTGCGGTTGCAGGATTTCGGGAGCTGGAACGCGAGCCGCAGGGTAATGGAGAGGCGCGAGCGACTCAATGTAATTCGTAATTTGGCGGGCCGGCGCCGATTGCCGGGCCCGCGGGCCGGGATTCGACCGAGATGCTGCGGGTCAATTCGTAGACCACCCCGCTGCGTCCCCCAGCAGCCGCGCGATAGAGTTCACGCAATTCGATCCCGGGACTGGGAAGCAGCTGGTCGCGATCGTCTGCGACGATGTACCGCACCCGTTCGCGCACCAGGGACTCCAGACTGCGAAGCCCGCTTCCCTTGGTCAGGGGAAACCATTGGCGCTCGGCGTAATAGGCTGTTCGGCGTTTGTCTGAGGCCACCCGGCCCCCCGGTTCGTATGCCTGATCGCGCAACCATTCAGCGGCGAGGCGCTGGGCGAGGGCATCCTCGCGGTGGTCGCGCAGCACCTTGGGTGCGGTGATGGCAAACATCGCGAGGGCCAGGCCCGTCAACACGCCCACGGGCGTCATCCAGGCGACCCGCCCGGAGCGCGATTCTTCGCGTTTATCGTCTCGGTTGCCTACATCGACTACGCGATCCACCAGCCAGCCCGCTCCCAGACCCGCGTATCCCAACAGCAGAGGAATCAATGGCAGGACGTGGCGACGACTCAGATAGCCGTAGTTTGCCAGGAGCCCCAGCAATACGACGGCATAGAAGGCCAGAATCGCCGCAATGAACACGTCTCGCGGCTGGCTCTCGCGTTGCGATGAAGCGCTAATTGAAGCGTAGATGCCCAGCGCCACGAGGATTGAGACCTCGGGCCGCAAGGTCGAAACCAGGACGCTCGCAAACTCCCTGAGTCCACCGGGCCAGAGCAGCAGCCAGCCCACCAGCAAGCTCGAGCCGACTGCGACCCACACTCGGGTGCGGGACTGCGTTTGCGGTCGATCGGAATTGCGTCGGCGCAAAATAGAGAAAATAATGACGGTGATCAGTGCGACGAATACAAAGACGAGCAAGGGGAGACTCGCGGGATCTGTCACCAGTGGGTTCGCGGATTCACCCGAAAGACCGAGGGTTCTAAATACACTCTTCTTTCCCGAAAGAGCGAAACCGCCCCGTTGCTGCATCAGCACGCGAAGATAAGGGGCGGCTATCATCAGCGCGCCGCCGGCGAGTGCAAAACATATGCCCGTGATGCGGCTGATGCGCCAGCCATCGCTGTACCCCTTGAGGATCAGCAACCCGATGCCGATCAGTACCAGGCCCGCGCCCTCGGGCCGGGCGAGATAGGCAAAGCCAGCGCTCACTCCAGCGGCAACGAGGATGCTGGCGCTTCCACGTTCAATTCCACGCCCCAATCCACGCCAGAGAAGCGCAACGGCGGCCATGAAGAAAGCGAGATAGACCCCCTCGCTTTCGATATCCGAAGTAAAACGGACTGCATAGGGAGAGATGGCCAGGAGAAATGCGCCGAAGATCGCGCTGCGCGAATCGAAGGCATCTCGCAAAAAGAGATACAGCGCAAGGACCGCCGCCGTCCCGCCGATCACCGAGACCGAAAGCGCGGCGACCTCCCAGTCGTGAATCAGCAACTCGAAGGCCGCGATCAACCCCGAATACAACGGGTGATAGGGATGCGACAGCGCCTCTGCCCAATCACCGTTTGCAAAGAGCTTGGCAACAGCGAGAAAG
The DNA here is from genome assembly GCA_022563535.1 of Myxococcales bacterium. Classification (NCBI taxonomy): domain Bacteria; kingdom Pseudomonadati; phylum Myxococcota; class Myxococcia; order Myxococcales; species Myxococcales bacterium. The sequence continues at coordinate 3,692 of JADFNE010000009.1, read as the reverse complement.
TGCGGACCATCCTCGAACATGACCGAGGTGCGAACGGCCATGATCGCACGCAACGCGAAGGCGAGGGCCAGGATGGCTGTCATCAACGGGATTGGTCGTAGGCCAGGGTGCTCGAAACGGCGCTCGGGCTCTGCTGGATGATCCTGTGATCATTCTCAACAAATTAACCCAGCCAACCGGGTGCTACGAAGGGGGTTTCACTGAGTTCCTACTCGACGGTTACGCTCTTGGCGAGATTTCGCGGCTGGTCGACATCGGTTCCCTTGCGAGTAGCCACGTGGTACGCGAAAAGCTGCATCGGAATCGACACGATCACCGAAGTGAGAAACTCGCCGAGATCGGGAACGTAGATGACGTCGTTGACCTTGGAGGCGATGTGTTCGTCCCCTTCGGTCGCAACCGCGATCACCTGACCGTCCCGGGCGCGCACTTGTTCGAGATTCGAGATCAACTTATCGTACAGCGGACCCTGATTGGCGATCACCATCACCGGCATGTTCTCGTCAATCAAAGCGATCGGCCCGTGCTTCATCTCTCCAGCGGCATAGGCTTCCGCGTGGATGTAGGAAATTTCCTTGAGCTTGAGCGCGCCCTCGAGTGCAATGGGGAACATGATCCCACGGCCGAGAAACAGAAAATCTGAGTGCTTGAAATATTTATGGGCGAGTCGCTCGATCCGCTCATCCATTGCCAGGGTTTCTTGAACCACGCGCGGCAGGCTGATGAGATCGTGGAGGAATTTTTCTTTCTCTTCGCGGCTCAGCAGCTCGCGAATCATCGCGAACTTCACGGCAAACAGATAAAGGGCGACGATCTGGGCGGTAAAGCACTTGGTCGACGCCACCCCGATCTCCGGTCCGGCATGGGTATATAAAACGTCGTCGCTCTCCCGGGCGATGGTCGAATCGCGGGTGTTCGTAATACAAATGGTGCGCGCACCCTGTCGCTTGCCTTCGCGCAGGGCCGCCAGGGTGTCAGCGGTTTCACCGGACTGCGAGACCAGCATTACGATGCATTTGTCATCGAGAATCGGATTGCGATAGCGAAACTCGCTCGCGAGATCGACTTCGCACGGAATCTTTGCGATGTGCTCGATCATGTACTTGCCGATCATGCACGCGTAGGAAGCCGTACCGCAGGCGACGAGGGTGATGCGGCTGAGATTTTTTACCCAGTCGGAGTCGAGCTGGATCCCGTCGAGATCAATCTCGAGACTGGCTTCGTCGATGCGAGTGCCGATCGTGTCGGTGATCGAGCGGGGTTGTTCAAAGATTTCCTTCTGCATGAAGCGGTCGTAACCGCCCTTTTCAGCGGAGATCGGATCCCACTGCACAGTCTTGAACTCGCACGGACTCGGCTCGCCGGTACTCGAGACGATTTCGATTCCATCCTCTCGCAGTACGGCAAACTCGCCGTCTTCGATGAACGCCATCCGGCGCGTGTACGGAAGAATCGCCGGGATGTCACTCGCCAGGAAAGACTGCTTCTCTCCCAATCCGAGGATCATTGGACTTCCGCCGTTTTTCGCGGCAACAATCGTGGTCGGATCCTTCTCACACAACGCCGCCAGGGCGTAGGCCCCGATCAACCGGCCACAGGCTTCGCGCACCGCGGTAAGCAGGTCGTTTCCCGCGTCGACGGACTGCTCGATGCAGTGCGCGATCAACTCGGTATCGGTATCGGAATCAATGACACGACCCGCGGCTTCGAGTTCGCTGCGCAGCTCGCGATAATTTTCGATGATGCCATTGTGTACGATCACGACCGATCCAGCCCGATGCGGATGGGCGTTGCGCGTGGATGGTTTGCCGTGGGTCGCCCAGCGTGTGTGGCCGATCCCCACGCGACCGTCGATCGGCGCGCTGCGGATTTCGCCCTCGAGGTTCGTCAACTTCCCTTCGGCGCGTCGCACGTCGATGATGTCGCCGTCGAAGATCGCAACCCCCGCCGAGTCGTAGCCTCGGTATTCGAGGCGCCGCAGACCGTCGATCAAGACGTCCGAAGCACTTCCCTCACGACCGATGTATCCGACGATTCCTGACATGTTTATCGCTCCCGCCGAGCAGAGCCACGGCTCCGCAAGCTTCCTGTCCCAGCCGCTCTACTTGTCTTTCTTTGAACTGCGCTTGTCCTTCTTTGCGCTCTTTGTTTCACGCCCTTCGCGCTTCGCGACCCAACCTTCGATGTTCGTTTGCTTCACTCGCGCGACCGCCAGGGCGTCTGCGGGCACGTCTTTGCTCACCGTCGTACCGGCCGCGACAAAGGCGTTCTTCCCCACCGAGACCGGCGAGAGCAAATTGGAGTTGCAACCGATGAACGCGCCGTCTTCTACCGTCGAGCGGTGTTTGCTGACGCCGTCGTAGTTCACCACGATGGTGCCGCAGCCAAAGTTCACTCCGGCACCGACCGTGGCGTCGCCGATATAGGTGAGGTGTGCCGACTTTGTACCTTCGCCCAGGGTCGCGTTCTTGATCTCTACGAAGTTCCCAATCTTGACGCCTTCCATCAAGTGGCAGTCGGGTCTCAGGTGCGCCATTGGACCCAACACGACATCGTCGTCGAGTCGACTCGATTCAATCACACAATTGCTCTTGAGATGGACTCCTTCGCCCAACACAGAGTTGCCCTGAATGACGCAACCCGGCTCGATCACGCAGTCGCGCCCAATTTCGACGTCGACGTCGATGTAGACCTGGCTGGGGTCGCTGAGGCTCACCCCTCTTTCCATGTGTCGCAAATTGATCCGACGACGCATGACCTCCGAAGCTGTCGCCAGATCTGCTCGCGTATTGATCCCGAGACATTCATCGCCGTCTTCCAGCAATAGCGCCTCGACGCGAAGTCCGTTCTGTACAGCGTGGCCGACAATATCGGTCAGGTACAGCTCTCTTTGTTGATTGTCGTCTTTGAGATTTGCGATTCCCTCGCGCACCAGCTCTGCGCTCATCATGTAAACACCGGTGTTCCGCTCTTCGATCTCCAGTTCAGTCGGGCTGGCATCCTGTTGTTCGACGATGCGCTCTACCTTTCCCGAAGCATCCCTCACGACGCGACCCGGAATCGGACCCACTGCCGTGAGCATGAGAAGATCAGCCCCGGTGTCGCGCTTGAGCCGACCCATCCGCTGGAAAGTTTCGGGAGTCAACAGTGGCGTGTCGCCGTACAGAATCAGTACATCACCCGCGAATCCCTCGATCAGAGGCAGTGCCTGCATGACCGCGTGCCCCGTACCCTTCTGCTCGGTCTGGTAGACGATTTTGACACGGCCCTCGAACTCCGCTTCTACCTGCGCGCCGTCGTAACCCACGACAACGATCAGATGTGCGGGGGAAAGTGCCTCGGCACTCGTGACCACGTGGCCCAACATCGACCGCCCACACAGCTCGTGCAGCACCTTGGCCCGACGCGACTTCATTCGCATACCCTGACCGGCGGCTAGAATCACGACAGCGAGTTCTTTCGTGGTGACGTCCATCAGTGCTTCCGTACTCCCATCTGACTCATGCATTTGCTGCATTTACATCGCGATGAACCCACCGAAATCGCCGCGAAACCGCAATTCTCTGTCACAATTTCATCGGCCTATGCGAAGGCAGAGTGTAGCCCGCGGGGCCGCCAGGGGTGAGAGCGGGTGAGTGTTCCTGTCTGACTGGAATTTGCGGGGGGAGGGGGGCTTTCAGGCTGCGCGGCTT